>JAEENR010000196.1 GCA_016283885.1 Verrucomicrobiota bacterium | reverse complement strand
CCCGGCCAGACCTTCCCTACTAAAAAAGGCAAAATCCAGCCCGATACATCATCTTCTCTGGAATTTATCTACCGTGTCTGCTGCCGCATACACAGGCCGCGCTGAAGCGCAACGACCAAAAATCTACTCCTTTCTCCCACTCCTTTCAACTTATTTTTTTTACCCATCCCCTCCGTTGTTCCTTATCCCTTTTCCCTTCAGTCTGTTATGAAATTGAAATTTTTTTCATGTTTTTTATTTTCTATAGATCTGGAAAATGATTTCAAAAGAACATTTCTGAAATTTTAGTTGGCCTTTCCATTATATTCATTTCTATGAAAGAAGAGTTTTTAAAGAAAATCCCGATGCTACGGTTTACATCAAAATAAGCCCCAAAACGCAATTTCTGAGAAAAATTTTGCGATTTTGAAAGAAAACATTTGCATGTTGGCCAAAGTTAAGGCAGATTGATGGGGTCTCTGGCGGAGAGATGGCAGAGTGGTCTATTGCGCACGCCTGGAAAGCGTGTGTTGTTAAAAGCAACCGAGAGTTCGAATCTCTCTCTCTCCGCCACTACACGTGGTATTTCTCATTTTTCCAATTTTATGGCATTTCCGGATTATCTTTATGAAAAGCTGCGCAGGGTTCTGCTTTCTGCGATTTCTTTTTCGGAAATTTGTTCATCTAACCCTCTTCAAGAAAAATGGTTATACTCGATATGGAGTCATCAGCGCATTAATGGAAATGCTCTTCATACATTGACCGGAGAGCCCCTGTTCATTCTTCATCCGGGGTTTCATTCTTTAGAGGCCGGGCCCGATTTTCGTAACGCTTTGATCCGCATTGGGAATAATCCTCCCCAACAGTGTGATATTGAAATCGATTTAGGGCCATCGGGCTGGAAACAACATTTCCACGAAGGAAATCCGGCTTATCAAAATGTGGGACTGCAGGTTATATGGAATCTCCCGGAGCACTTCATACCACCTGTTGGACGCCCTATCCTAAATTTAAAAGAATTTCTGGATGCCCCCCAAAAAGAATTGCTGGAGTGGTGCTTATCTGATGATGCTCAATCCATACCCGAAAGTTTAATGGGAAAGTGTTGTGAGTATTTTCCCCAGTTATCAGAAAACGATTTAGATCGCTTGCTGCAACAGGCAGCTCAAGTCCGCTTAAAAAGTAAATCTTTTGAAATTGCCGCTACGGCAAGAAATTACGGCTGGGAAAAAGCGCTATACATCCATCTGCTGAGAGGCTTAGGTTATAAGCAAAACTCATGGCCTATGCAAAGGCTCGCGGAAGTTTTTCCCAAAAACTCACATTCACTACTTGAAGCGCAGGCACTTCTTTTGGGAATAGCAGATATGATCCCCAAAAAGCTTTCAAATAAAGATGATTCTCAAAATGAATATGCTTTGGAATTATGGGATATCTGGTGGCACCATCAAGCGTCTCTGACAGAATGCATCCTTCCTGAATCAATATGGAAGCTCAGCAGTACTCGCCCCGTCAATCATCCGCAGCGCAGGATCGCACTGGCCGCTCATTGGCTGACTGATCCTCATTTCATAGACGATTTGGAATCATGGGCTGTTTTGGATTGCACCATAAAAGACGCGCAATCCGCTTTGTTCGATTTATTGAAGCCCAAACAGGGCGATCCATTTTGGGAGCATCATTATACATTACGTTCTAAGAGGTTTGAGAAACCGCTTCCCTTGATTGGCGAAGAACGTGTCAGCGATCTGTTCGTCAACGTAATCGCTCCCTGGTTCTGGGCAAGGACAGACCGCGTCCATGATCCCCTTGCTTCCAAGCAGATTTTGAATCGTTATCTGAGCTGGCCAACCAGCGGCAAAAACGCGCGGATCGAACTGGCATTAAAACGTTTTTACGGAGCGACTCCCGCGCCGAAGTTCAAATACGCGTATCAGCAGCAGGCAGTTCTGCAAATCACTTCCGATTTTTGCGCCAAAACAGATCCCTGCTGTCATCATTGTCCTTTGCCGGAATCTCTCAGGCAATGTCTTCATTCTGCTGTTTAGCAATTTATTTCTCTGTTTTTCTACAACTTCTATTGAAAGATCCAGAGCCTTTCGGTATAATTTCGGCGTATGAGAATGATATCGAATTTTCTGAAAGTTCTACCGGTTATCGGATTGAGTCTGTTTTTATTGGCTGGCACACAAACAGGATGCCGTCATGTCAAGGATCCTTCCATCCGGGTAGATCAATATAAACACACGATCCGGGTGGCATGTGTCGGCGACAGCATCACCTGGGGCGATAAGCTGGAAAATCACGATTACAACTGTTATCCGGCAGTGTTAGGCCGGGTCCTCGGCAGCAAGTTCGAGACTCGGAATTTTGGTGTGAACGGTGCCACTCTGCTGAAACACGGTGATGGTCCCTATTGGAAAACCGGTGCCTTTCAGGAAGCCCAGGACTACAACCCGGATGTCGTCATCATTATGCTGGGAACAAACGACTCCAAACCGCAAAACTGGCAGTACCGTCTGGAATTCATGTCGGATCTCAAGGCTCTGATCAACAAGTTCAAGTATCTGCCTTCCGAACCCAAGATCTGGCTTTGCACTCCGTGCCCGGTCTATGGCAACGGCCAATGGGGCATTACACCCAAAGTGGTGGAGGATCAGATCATCCCCATCATTCAGCAGACCGCGGAGGATTGCGATGTCCCTCTGATCGACATTTTCAGCGCGATGAATCATCACGCGCAATGGTTCCCTGATCTGGTCCATCCCAACGCGGAGGGCGCGGAATTTATGGCGCGTACCATTGCCACAGCTCTGACCGGTATCTAAAATATGGAAAAAACCACCCGTCCGCAAAAGGAGCGCATGCTCCGCATCCATCAGATCATCAATGAGGCTAAGGATGGCAGTTCCCGTTTCAGGAATGCCTATCCCAATGCCAATGATATTTCGCAGGAACTGGAGGTTTCCGCCAAAACGATCCAGCGGGATATCGAATTCATGCGCAGCCGGCTCAACCTGCCCATTGAATATGATCAGATCAAGCATGGGTTCTATTATACCGAGGAAGTGGCTTCGTTCCCCACCATCCAGATCACCGAGGGCGAACTTTTCTCACTGCTGATTGCCCAGAAGGCGATCGCGTCCTACCAGGGGACTACTTTTGAAGGACCTCTCAAACAGGCTTTCCGCAAGCTGGCGGATTCCCTGCCCGAATCCATCAATATCCACCTGGATGACTGGGATCGTTCCATTGCTTTTCATTCGGCATCGGTCCCGGTCGTGGATCTCAAGCAGTTCAATCTGCTTTCCCAGGCCGTGATGAAAAAGGAGCAGCTCCTCATCAAATACAAAAAGCCCAACCAAAATGAGGCTTCGGAGCGGCAGATCGACCCCATCCAGATCGTTCATGTGTCGGGTGAATGGTATTTGCTGGCCTGGTGCTATAAGCGCAAAAAATTCATCACATTCCTGATCCAGCGCATCCGATCCATCAAAAAGACCGGCCGAAAATGCGCCAGGCATGGTGATTTTTCAGTGGAAGACCACCTGCGGAACAGCTTTGGCATTTACAGCGGTGATCAGGCTTTTCAGATCACTTTGAAGGTGGATAAAAGTGTGGCCGATTACTTCCGTGAAAGGAAATGGCACAGTTCCCAAATCAACAAGGAGCTTTCCGGCGGACACCTGAGGGTCCATTACGTGCTCAATTCTCTGGAAGAGATCCAGCGCTGGATCCTCGGCTGGGGCGGCGCGGTCCAGGCTCTCGCACCCAAGCAGCTGGTGGAATCCATACACAACGCGGCTCAAAATCTTCTGAAAAAACACTAAGATTGCACCAAGTCGCATATAAATTCTAAATGACTAGATTCTTGAAGTTCATTTGCTCTAAAAAGACTTTTTCTCTTTTGGCAGGCAGTGTAGGAATAGTGTTTTTCGTGACTGGATGCCAAACGGGATCGCGACCACCTGTGACGGGCTGGACTCCGGGGAAAAATGAGATGGAGATCAAGACTCCGTATCTGATCCGCACGATGGAGAAGAACGGCATGGACGCTCTGGGCGAGGAACCGGTCACCCGCTACACGGTTAAGGCGTACTATCCCGAATACGCGGCGCAGCAGTTCATCCCGCTGAATGAGGAGATCCACGCGTATGTGAAAGCCAAGGTGGACGACTTCACGGATGTGATGCTGGCCGGCAGCTATACCAAAGCCTTCCCGCAGGACAGCCAGTCGTCCATGACGCTGGATTTTACCCCCTCCTTCCAGAGCAAACACTTTGTCAGTCTGGTCTTTGAAGGCTATGAGCAGACCCCGGCTCTGCCCAAGGGATTCCGCTACTATAAGAGCTTCAACTATGACGCACTGAACGATAAATTCTTTACCCTGGCGGACTGTCTGGTGGGCGAAAGCGAACTGGAGAAGCTGGCCGGCATCATGGCGGAACGGCTGGCCGAACAGAATCCCGATCTGACCGAAGAGAATATCCGTGCCGGGACCGATGTGGAATTCCCGGAAAACTACGAGACCTTTATCCTGCGCCCCGGCGAGCTGACCGTCATCTTCCAGCCGCGCCAGCTGGGCCGGAAAGTGAAAAACAGCATCAGTGTGACCGTCAGCTTCAGCGAGATCGCCGTGCAGCCGATGATCATGGATCTGCTGGGCTATGAATCGCCCGAAGCCCAGCCGCATCTGGAACCGGAAGAAGAAACCGAAGAAAATCAGCAAAATATCCCTTATGACCCCGCAACACCCACAGAATAACATAGAACCGCAGCCTCCGGAACCGATCCCGGCCGCAGCCGACAAAGCACTCCCGCCGCTGACACCCGGAACGCTCTATCTGGTAGCGACCCCCATCGGCAACATGGAGGACATCACCCTGCGCGCCATCCGCGTCCTGAAAGAATGCGACATCGTGGCCGCGGAGGATACACGCCACACGGGACTGCTGCTCCAGCGGCTGGGCTTCCGCAAACCGCTGCTCAGCTATCACACCTTCAATGAAGCCCGTCGGGAAGAAGAATTTCTGTCACGGCTGAAAGACGGCCAGATCATCGCGCTGGTCACCGATGCCGGTACACCGGGGATCAGCGACCCCGGCCAGCGGATCGCCGCCGCCGTCCTCAAAGCCGGTCTGAAAGTGGAATCGGTGCCGGGAGCGTGCGCCCTGATCACCGCCCTGGCCTCCAGCGGGCTGCCCACCGATGAATTTCACTTTATCGGATTCCTGCCCCACAAATCCGGCCAGCGGATGAAATGCCTCCAGTCCGCGCTGACTTGCCCCGGAGTGATCGCGCTCTATGAATCCCCCTACCGGATCGAAAAACTGCTGGGCGAGATCCAAACCGCCGCGCCGGAACGCCAGGTCGTCCTGGCCAGAGAACTGACCAAAAAATTTGAAGAATGGTTCCGCGGCACCCCCGAAGAACTCCTGAACCAAATCAAAGGCCGCTCCCTCAAAGGCGAATTCGTTGTCCTGATCGCGTCTGCATAAGAACCACAGATGGACTTAAGAACCACAGATGGAGACAGATAAACACAGATAAGAAAGGGTCATAAAATGACCCTTTCTGTCTGAAGTTTAGGGTATTTAAAGTTGAGGATAAGTCCAACTCGCATACCACAAATTTTGAGGTAATTGAGGATTTGTCCTTTTTCCACAGAAGTGATCCTGTCTATTGTTTTGATGTCCACGATGATTTTCCCGAAGACGATCAAATCGGGAATATAAACTCCGACTTTTACAGATTTATAAAAAATATCAAACTTGGCCTGTTGCTGGTAAGGAATATGTTTCAATCCCAATTCAACAACTAAAGCATTTTCATAAGGTTTTTCCAGTAAACCATGGCCGAGAGTATTCAGGACTTCCATCGCGCACCCAATGATCTGTCGGGTTTCCTCAGCACAAATGAAATTCCTGTCATCGGAGCGAATCATTTTTTTATTTTATCTGTGTCTATCTGTGTTTATCTGTGGTTCAATAACTTATCTGTGGTTCTTAAATCAATCCCGTGTGTCACGGGCTTTCTGGGGTTCCAGAGGATTTTCCAAGACAGGACGGGACTCGGTCGGAAGGATATTCTTTATATCCGGTTGGGGCTTTTTAATTTCTCCTTCATCCGTCTCATCGGTTATGGGCTTGAGCACATCCGGGTCTATCTCGATAATGCCCTCTTCACGAAGTTCTTTGAATTTCTTGAAAGTAAAATCCGACGCGGCCCTCACCCCTTCCGCGACCTGTTTCGGTGTCATATCTCCCAGTATGACATCCCGATTGCTTTCGGCCTGAAGATCTCCTTGGTCCGCGGCGAGACTGCACCATTTATACGCCTCCACCAGATTGGTCACCCCGCCGCGGCCCTGGGCATAGAAAATGCCTAAATTGAACTGAGCCGTCACATTTCCCTGCCCGGCAGCCTTGAGGAACCATTTTTCCGCCTCTGCCGGATTGGCTTCTGTTCCGATCCCTTGCAGATAATAAGTCCCCAGATTCGCCTGGGCATTGGGATATCCCCACTCCGCGACTTTCTTGAATAAGGCAAAAGCCTCAGAATCACTCTTTTCCACACCATCACCCGTGGCGTACATCACCGCCAGATGATACGCGGCTTCCGGGATACCGGCTTCCTCCGCCATCTTCATATATTCCGCGGATTTAGCCATATTCCGTTCAACACCATCGCCTTTTCCATAATGGATGGCCAAATTGAACGCGGCTTCCATATTGCCGGCATCGGCAGATTTTTGGAAATATTCCACCGCCTTATTGAGATCCTTCTCACAACCGGCGCCCAGCACAGAACAGACACCCAAATTGAACAGAGCCTGCGAGTGACCTTTCTCAGCCGCTTTCAGAAAATACTCCACCGCTTTGGCTTGATCCTGCTGCACCCCTCTGCCGCGGTAATAATCGACACCGCGGAGAAACCACTCTTCGATCTGAGCCTGTTCCGCCACTTTCTTGACAAATTCATCCGATTCCCCGGAAGTTTTGGCCGGTTCAGCAGCTGGTACGGCAGCTTCTGCCGTTTTCACCGGTTCAGCCGGAGCCGCCTCCGGTTTGGGATCCGTCTTGGCTTCAACATTGGCGGGAGCCTCTGACGAAACAACAGGTGGTTCCGCCTGAATGTTCGTCTGTGTTTCTGTGACTTTCGGTGCCGGGGCCGTCTCCACCGCCGCCGGGATCTCTTTCGGTTGAGTATTTTCTAACGAAACTTCCGGTTCCTTCTTACAGCCAAAAGAAACCAGACCCGCCGCCACGCAGCTGATCGAAACGATTTTTACTAATTTGCAGCAATCGCAAAACATGCTCAGATTCTCTCACACCGCCGGCAGAACCGCAAGAATCCACTTCCTTCATCGAAAATAAAAATAAAAAAGCCCGGCATATACGCCAAGGAGGTGGGGGTGAGGAACCCCTCTGAAGAAACGTACCACAGCCGAGCTAAAAATCGGAGCCGGATGAACCGGCTGACAACAGTATTTTAATACTTCCAAATGAGATGTCAACCCCCTTTATTACAGACATTTTTACTTAAAAAAACGCCAAAAATGGAGGGAAAACCCGACTGGAGAAACTATTGTTTCAAAATCATATCTTAGTAATTATAAATAAGTTATGAAATACAAAACACTTTCTTTTACGATTCGCGCTGGTCATTCCAAGGTAAATTATTGATTAACTCCGGCAAAAACAGTATAAACATGAGCGAGTTGTTTTCTGTGTTCTCTGCTGTCAGCAGACTCTCAGCATATAAACATATAGAATAAAAAGAGCAATAAAACTTAAAAACATGAAAAAAACACTACCTTTGGGAATTTCATTGATCGGGATCATCCTTCTCGGTTATGGAGTCATGGCAGAAAGTGAAACGCCTAAACCGATCCCGGCCATCAAAATCTGGCCGCAGCTCTCCAATGGCGTATATAATAACGCCCATACAATGGCCATGAAATGCGAAGTCGGTTCCAATGGACTGACTGTGACAGACGCGCTATGGGACATCTACCAGGTGGAGGGCTGCGCCAAACGCTGGACCTTCAATATGGGACTGCCTATGGATGTCCCCCTGAAGTATTATAAATTTGATCCCAAGTTCGCAGGGCTTCCTATCAATATCACTGTGGAATTTTACGATCCCGCCAATCCCTGGGAAGTAAAAGAAAACTATCAGGAAATCATCGTATTAGGTGGTAAACAGCAGATCGGTTTGCCGGAGTGGTTCCACTATCCCACGAACCGGCTGGGATATGACTTCGATGAGGGAGACTGGTTCCCGTCCGGCTGGACACTGCCCAAAGGCAAATACGCCCTGTGGCAGGGAGCCGCCAAAGCCCGGCAAAAAGACCGTCACGGAGAAAACCCTATGTATGATTTCGGCTTCACCCATGTGGCGCCCTTCGCGATGACTCATAACGGCTCGCAATCCACACGAGACAAACGCGCCATCCTCTTCGGTGACAATGAATGGATCCCCCATGATGGGGCTTCCGGCAAATTCACGGCTGACACCACCGATCCAAAGAACTGGAAACAAGAGCCTTTTTATGCCCGGGCGGCGGAATGCTGTATCATTATCCCTGACTTTGAAGCACCTAACTACTTCGTTTGGGGCGACTCACAATACAATGCTTTTGCCAAGATGATCCAAAACACACGTGACCGATATGAAGATCTGAAAATCGGGTGCTGGGGGGTCGGTGTAGTAAGATCATCATTCCGCATCTTTGACAACTTCTATGAAGGCAAACCAACCGGGGTTGTCGATCTGAATGGAGCCAAATACTGGCGAGATAAATATGCCAGCCGGGAAGCAGCCGCTGCGGATATCCATCCTGTTTTCGGACGCTGCAACCTGAACATGGGAAACCCCTCTGTCTATTGGATCAACAACTCAAAACCCTCCCAGCTTTATGCGTTTCTACAGGAATGGGAACAAGGCAAACTGGCCCGACCGGATATCCTGAACATCCTCTCGACTTGGATCCCGGTCGAGTTTGTGGACGGATACCCCCTCTCTCAGCATGGTTTTATTGATTCCAAGGGAAACCGTCGTCAGGAATGGCTGAAGCATCAAGTTCCCGCCTCCTCCACTTATGCCCTCTCCCTTTTTGGACATTGTGTAATGGACGGTCTCCAATGCTGGGACGTTGGGACCTATTACTCTGAAGATTTGGAAGATTACTCCAGCTGGCAAACCGGGGAAGCCTCCGTCAAACGCAACATCAACGGCAAAGAAGTCAACGTCAATTATTACATAAAATACTTTGGATTCTATAACTTCCACGTCTTGGGAATGTGGCAGGCCAGTCAAAACAAAGATATTATCGAGGCGGCCTCCACCTCATGGGAAATGCCGGAAATCAAAACCTCAGATCACGGTGATATCTGGCGAACCGGGGACAATCGCTACCCCAGCTATGCCAATTACTACAAAGAACCCCTCGTCCGCACAAAACTTTCTGCTGATGGAAACACTTTGCTTGTGATTGCCTGCAATCCTTACAATAAAGGTGTGGAAAATGTCAGTATCCGCCGTCCGGGAGAGACTGGAGAATACCATTTTGAACTGGTAGGAGATTTTCCTATCATTAAACGATTCCCCATAACTAGTTCAAAAAAGGATATTAAAGAGCAAAACAAAAACAATAATTTATAAAAAATCAAAAAAAACACCCTTTTTTCAATCTTTTGACTTGCTTCAAGGCTGTAAAAAGTCGAGAATGAAGGGGCGAAGTTAGTCTTTATGTCACAAGTTGATAAGTCTTACGAGTTGGCAAAAGAGCAATATGCTGCTTTTGGTGTAAATACGGACGCTGTCCTGAAAAAGTTAGCCACAGTTGCGATCTCCCTCCATTGCTGGCAGGGTGACGATGTCGGTGGTTTTGAAAACAAAGGCGACGCGATCGGCGGCGGTCTGGCTGTAACGGGTAACTATCCCGGCAAAGCCCGTACTCCCGATGAACTGCGTGCGGATGTGGAGAAAGCTTTCTCCCTGATCCCCGGCAAACATCGTCTCAACCTCCATGCCTGCTATATTGATACAGACAAGAAGGTGGAACGCAATGAGATCAGACCTGAGCATTTCAAGAGCTGGATGGACTGGGCCAAAGGATTGAAGATCGGTGTTGATTTCAACCCGACATATTTTGCCCATCCTAAGGCAGCGGACGGCATGACCTTGACAAGCCCGAATAAAGGCATCCGTAATTTCTGGATCGAACACGGCATCGCCTGCCGCGAGATCGGTGCTGCTTTCGGCAAAAAACTGGGTACCCCCGCGGTGACCAATCAATGGATCCCCGATGGCATGAAAGATACTCCCGCGGATCGCAAATACTTCCGTGATCTGCTGGTTGAATCTCTCGACAAAGTCTTTGCAAAGAAGATCGATCCGAAGTACAACCTGGATGCTATCGAAGGCAAGCTTTTCGGCGTAGGCGTGGAAAGCTTCACTACCGGTTCCCATGAGTTCTATCTGGCCTATGCCGTGAAAAACAACAAGCTGGTCACACTCGACAGCGGTCACTATCATCCGACCGAAACGATCTCTGACAAGATCACGAGCATCTTCCCGTTCGTGAAAGAGATCCTGCTGCATGTCAGCCGCGGTGTCCGCTGGGACAGCGATCACGTTGTCATTCTCAATGATGATCTGCAGGCCATCGCGACCGAGCTGGTTCGCGGCAATTTCCTGAGCCGTACTCACATCGGCCTGGATTATTTCGATGCCAGCATCAACCGTATCGCCGCATGGGTCATCGGCACACGCAATATGCTCAAAGCCCTGATGATCGCAATGCTTGAACCTTCCAAGACTCTCTGCCAATATGAGAGAAAAGGTGACTACACCTCTCGTCTGGCTCTGATGGAAGAAATCAAGACTCTCCCCTACGGCGCAGTATGGGATTACTACTGCCAGAGCAAGAATGTCCCTGTCGGTATTGATTGGCTGAAGGAAGTCAAACAGTACGAAGCTGACGTTCTCTCCAAACGGTAAACATTATTTCTCAAGAGGGAAATTCATCATGGATGGATTTCCCTCTTTGCCTGTAAAGGGGAAGGCATAAAATCCCCCAAATTGATTTAATTTAATTTTTTTATTTATGGAATCTATTCTTGCAGTATCTGACCCAGCGGTGAACCCCGCTCTGGGTATTCTTATTTTTATGCTCGGCGGTTTAGCCGGTGCTGTCTTTTATCTGCCTTTTAAAAAGGTCACCCAATGGGCTTGGGAAAGCTATTGGTTCGTATATGCCCTTTTCGGTCTGGTCATTGTACCATGGGTGCTGGCTTTTATCACAGCGCCTGAAGTCATTTCCATCTTAAAAGCAGCTCCCAGTGATGAACTGACACGCTGCTATATCTTCGGTGCGATGTGGGGATTCGGCGGACTGACTTGGGGCTTGATGATCCGCTATCTGGGAGTCGGTCTGGGATTGGCTCTGGGCTGCGGTATATGCTCCGCGGCGGGAACCCTTCTGCCTCCTATTTTCAAAGGACAAATTGCCAGCTTGACTGCGACAAACAGCGCTTGTGTAGCCCTCTTGGGTGTAGTCATTTCTGTGATCGGTATCGTCCTGATCGGCTGCGCGGGTATCTCCAAAGAAAAGGAACTGCCCGAAGAGGAAAAGAAGAAAGCCGTTGCCGAATACAGTTTTAAGAAAGGTATCATCGCAGCTCTCTTCTCCGGTCTGATGAGTGCCGGTATGGCCTTTGGTCTGCAAAGCGGAACGGAAATCGAAAGCATCGCGCTTCTGAAAGGCACCGCGGCCACGTGGAAAGGAATGCCTGTTCTGGTCGTTGTACTGCTGGGCGGTTTTACGGTAAACGGTATCTGGTGTCTGTGCTTAAACTTCAAAAACAAGACCATCGGCGATTACACTAATTTCAAAGCGCCTCTGATCGGCAATATCATTTTTGCCGGTATTGCCGGTGCTATCTGGGTCATGCAATTTGTCTGCAACAAAACAGGTGAACCCTCTATGGGAGAATTCGCCTATGTCGGTTGGGCTGTACTAATGGCCTCTTCCATCCTCTTCTCTACCATCTTAGGTATCTTCCTGGGCGAATGGAAAGGAACAGGCGGACGCACCAAAACCCTTCTGGCAATCGGTATTGCCGTTCTTCTGGGTTCTTCCATCATTACCGGCTGGAGCGGTTACCTGAAGAAAGATACAGCGTCGGCTCCTGTTACAACTGAAGAATCTGCCCTGAACTCCCTGTCAGAAAATTTGACAAAAAGCTCTGACAGTCTCAAAGCCACTGGTGAAAAGGTTTCATCAGATTTAAAAACTGCTGCTGAAGAATTAAAGTCAGCTGCTAAAAGTGTGGGCAATGATGCCAAAGATGCAGCAAAAAATATCTCTGAACAGGCTAAATCCACCGCTGAAAAAGTTGCCAATGACACCAAAGAAGCCATTGAGAATGTTAAAAATGAAGCCAAGGCTACTATAGAAGAGCTCAAAGGTAAAAGCAACACAACTGTGATCAAGGTTGATCCTTCGTTGACAAATGCTCCGGTTCCGCCGGCACCAACACCGGCTCCGGCACCAGCCACTGGCCTTTCTTCTGACAGATAATAACTTGATATTGGAAAAAATAATATGAATCAAAAAGTTTATTTAGGTGTAGATCTGGGAGCCGAAAGCGGTCGTGTTATCGCAGGTCTGTGGGACGGTGAAAAACTGACATTGGAAGAAATCCATCGCTTTGGCAATGGTCCTGTGCTCTTGGGCAACTCCATTCGTTGGAACGTAATGGGGCTTTGGAATGAGATCCAGACTGGTATGACGCTGGCTGCCAAGAAATTTGGTGATAGCATTGTCTCCATTGGCGCGGACACATGGGGTGTAGACTTCGTCCTCTTGAACAAAGATGAAGAAGTTCTGGGAATGCCCTATCATTATCGTGATGCCCGCACCAATAACATCATGGAAGAAGTTTTCAAGATCGTTCCCAAGGCAGATATTTTTGCTGATACGGGATTGCAGTTCATGCAGTTTAATTCTCTCTATCAGCTCTATGCTTGGGAAAAACACTCTCCCAGCCTCCTCAATGCGGCAACCACATTCTTGATGATGCCGGACTTCCTGCACTGGTGTATGTGCGGTTCAAAAGTGGTTGAATTTACCAATTCCACAACGACTCAGTTTGTCAACGCGGTCAAGCGTGATTGGAGCAAGGATCTTCTGGCCAAACTTGGCATCCCCAGTCATTTCCTGCCTCAAATCGTAAAACCCGGAACCTGTCTGGGGGATTTGCGGCAAGCGCTGTCTGAGAAAACCGGACTCAAAAACGTCAAAGTCGTGGTTCCTCCAACACATGATACTGGTGCGGCCGTAGCCGCCATCCCTACTCGCAGAACTGGTTCTGCCAACTGGGCTTATCTTAGCTCCGGAACATGGTCTTTGATGGGTGCGGAAATCCAGAAAGCTTCTCTCACTCCGCAAACATTGGCATACAATATGACTAATGAAGGCGGTGTGGATGATACCTATCGTCTTCTCAAAAACATCATGGGTATGTGGCTGATCCAGCAGTGCAAGAAATCATTTGAAAACCAAGGCAAGAAATACTCTTATGCCGAATTGGAACAAATGGCAACCAAAGCGACACCTCTCCGTTCTATCGTAGATCCGGATGACAGCCGCTTCCTCAATCCAGCAGATATGCCCAAAGCCATGCAGGAATACTGCCGTGAGACTAATCAACCCGTTCCTGAAACGGAAGGTGAACTGATGCGCTGTGCGCGTGAAAGTTTAGCTCTGAAATATCGCGAAACAATGCTTGCCCTGAATGAGCTGACCGGGGAAAAGATTGAAGTCCTTCACATTGTCGGCGGAGGTTCCAAAGATGTTCTTTTGAATCAAATGACAGCGGATCTTTGCGGTGTTCCCGTGATGACTGGTCCGGTAGAAGGCACCGTTATTGGCAATCTTCTTACACAGGCTCGTGCGGACGGTGAACTTTCTGGTCTCTCTGAATTACGAGAAGCTGTTCGTGCTTCCAGCGTGATCCGCACATTTGAACCGGAGAAATCCTCAAAATGGGAAGCGGGTATCGCTAAATTTGAAGAATTGAAGAAACTCCGCAAATAACTGGGTTTAACATAAGTTAAAAAGAGGAGCCTTATGACTCCTCTTTTTTTTGTTGAATCTACACTTTAGAGTTTCTATCTTGTTGACCTGTAAAATTTCTTAGTCTGTTTGAAATCCAGTTTGTAAACACCGTTAGTGGCATTAGAAATGGTATTCCAATTGAGCAGATCTTTACTTTCCTGAAGCTCTCCGGTAAAGAGAATGATCCATTCATTTTCAAGGGATCGTTTTATTTCAAGCTGTGGGATTTGTTTTTGCACGGTCAGCAACGCAATATCACTAGTGACCTTTCCGGCGTCATTACTAACCTCAACCGTATAACTGGTCCCATTATCATCCATATTCACGGAATTGATCGAGTAGGTAGGATAAACAGCTCTGCTTATCTCTACTCCATTCTTGTACCATTGATAAGAAAGCGGATATCCTCCATCGGCCTTGACACTGAAGGTCACTGTATCCCCTTCTGTAACTGTTTGCGCCGCAGGTTGGACTAATATAACGGGTTTCTCAAAAACATATAATACGACTACTTCACTTGTGACACTGCCGGCGCTATTACTCACAGTAACTTTATAACTTCCGGCATCGGAAGGCCTCACCCGTGAAATCATATATGTAGGAGTGCCTTTCTCAATAACTGTCAACGGGATATCATCTTTATACCATAAATATTTCAAATCCGTTCCAGTAGCTGATACGCTAAATATAAAACTGTCATCTTCATTGACCAAGTTGCCAACCGGTTGTGTTGTTATTTTGGGCATGATCGTCACTTTTAAAACCGCAATATCACTGGTGACGCTCTCCATATCATTTCTGACTATCACAGAGTAATTTCCTGCATCTGTAGGTCTCACCCGGTCAATACGATAAACTGCATTCGTTGCGTTTAAAATGGAGCTCCCGTTTTTATACCATTGATACATCAAATCTGTACCGGATGCAGTTACGCTAAAAAATACTGTTGCCTCTTCGTTGACCGTCTGGTTCGTTGGCTGTGTAATGATCTTAGGATATTCAACTACCGTTAAAACAGCAGGTAAACTCATCACGGTTCCCGATGTGTTGCTTACAGCGACAGTATAACGTCCTGCATCTTCCGGTTTCACAATATCAATAACAATATTGGTACCTGTTGCTCCTGGCAAAGCGATCCCATCCTTATACCATTGATAATTTAAAGTATCTGGTTCATTAATAGGAACAAGTGCGACCCGAAAGCCAGTTTGCGCATTATATGAGGAAGGTTCACCACAAGATCTAGCGGCTGAACGACAATCGCTTCCATACTCCTGCCAATCTCCCCCACGAAGTACCCGATAGGAACCAGACATACACAACGGATCCTCTATTCCTTCACTGTAGGTATCTGTCAGGACACCATACATATCATTAACGACACCTCGTGAACAAAAATCCAAACACCATTCCTGCACATTGCCATGCATATCATAAATCCCCCATGTGTTCGGTTCTTTCTGTCCTGCAGGATGAACTACATTGCTGCTATTATAGCGATACCAGCCCACTGTATTCATATAAGGACATTCCTTATACTCAGATGTTAGATCATATCCGCAGTTAAGTGAAGTCGTTGTCCCTGCCCGACAGGCGTATTCCCATTGAGCTTCTGTAGGCAAAGTATATTTATATGAACGAGGGATCCTTCCTTCAAATCGTTCCTGGATCGTAAACTTTTCACAGAAGTTAGTAGCGTCGCTCCATGAAACTCCATAAACAGGATAACTGTCTCCTATTCCATAAGTCGTTCCGTATTCTTTTTTGGCAGGATTGGTATCCATAATAGTCTTATACAACAACTGTGATACCTCTTTCTTTCCAATCAAAAATCCTTGATTTAAAACAACCTGATGTCGGGTTTCATCACTTTTTCTCCCTAACTCATCAATACTGCTGCCCATCCAAAAGGTTCCTGGCGGACACCATGCCATTTCAATACTGGGCTCTAGCTCACCTTCTAAATTCTTTGCGGTCACACTCAGTGTAACGCTCTTATTTATAGACACACTCTGACTCTGCGGATGGGTAGATATAATTGGTTTTGCTAAAACAGTCAGCTCCGCAACGCTGCTTGTCACACTGCCGGCACTATTGCCAATTGTCACAGTATAATTGCCTGAATCATTGATTCCGACATT
>JAEENR010000195.1 GCA_016283885.1 Verrucomicrobiota bacterium | reverse complement strand
GGGATCCATTGAAAAGCTAAGCCGCCCCACCAAAGAGACGAGGTTTGAATGCCTCGTCTTTTTTGCGTTTATCCATAATCCTCATCTGGAATACCCCGATGGGGGTTTTGGGTTTATTTTATTCCATTTATTCCCGTTTCCGTCTATATTGTGCGGGTCTGAACGCTGTGTTCAGTTCCAAATAATCATCGCTTGGAAAAAAATCTAACCAAAGGCAGTCCTCTTCGGCTCATTGTTCTGTTTTCGATCCCGCTTCTTTTGGGCAATTTCATTCAACAGCTTTATAATGTGGTGGATATGTTCATTGTGGGTCGAACGCTGGGGGCATCTGCGCTGGCCGCGGTCGGCTGTACGGGAAGCATCCTCTTCCTGATCATCGGCTTTGCCTTTTCGGCAACAGCCGGTTTCGGCATCGTCACCTCGCAATTCTATGGAGCGAACGATCTGGATGGCGTCCGCAAAAGTTTCTGCACCTCTCTGGTTTGTTCGATGATGACCGGGATCTTCCTCACGGCCGTCTGCGTGACTTTCATTGATGATCTGCTTCTGGTCATGCAGACTCCCGATGAAATTTATGCCGATACCCGCCGCTACCTGATCATCATTTTCTACGGGATGCTGCCGCTGTTATTTTCCAATGTTCTGTCGAACACCATTTTAGCGTTGGGAGACAGCAAGACTCCCCTGTTTTTTCTCATCATCGCCTGCGGACTGAATGTCACGCTGGATTATGTCTTTATCCTCTGGTTTGGCTGGGGAGTGGCCGGCGCGGCCTGGGCCACCGTCATCGCGCAGCTGATGTCCGGGATCCTCTGTGTTTTCTACATCATCTATAACCAGCCGCTGCTGATCCTGCGCCGCCGGGACTGGATCATCCGCTGGAAAAATTTGTCCCGCTCGATGAAAGTCGGTCTGCCCATGGGATTCCAGAGCAGCATCATCGCCCTGGGCTGTGTCATCGTTCAGACGTATCTGAACAAACTGGGACCGATCCCCGTGGCGGCGTATTCCATCTCCAACAAGATAGATATGTTTGCCTGTATGCCGCTGATGTCCTTCGGGATAGCGATGGCTACCTACGTCGGGCAGAACTACGGCGCGGGGAAATTTGACCGGATCCGGGACGGTGTCCGCCAGTGCTGCCGGCTTTCCCTGGTTTTCAGCATCGCCGCGGCCGGGATCAATATCCTGTTCTGCAAGCAGTTTGTGAGAGCATTTCTGGGAGGTGCCGAGCCTGTGGTCGAAGAGCTTTCCCAGGTCTATATGTCCATGAACGCCACACAGTACTGGATACTTTCCCTCTTATTCATATACCGCTATAGTCTCCAGGGTCTGGGCAAGAGCTTTGTTCCGACCGTGGCAGGCGTGATGGAACTGGTCATGCGTTTTCTGGCGGCTGTATTACTGGTCGAACCGCTGGGATTTTGCGGTGTCAGCATGGCCAATCCTCTGGCCTGGATCGGCTCCGCTCTGCCGCTCTGGATCGCCTATACCTGGTTCATCCGTCACGCGCCCCCGACGGGAGCTCCCGGGGATGGACTTTTGGCTCCGCGTGAAGTATGATCGTCTCGTTTGCGGAGAGAAACTCTTTGCTCCCGCGGAATGAGATAAAATGAAAATAGCCGTTGTTTCAGATATACATGACCATCTGCCCCTGCTCAAGCGCGCCTTGAGCCGGATCCGGGAAACCGATGCCCTGATATGCTGCGGAGATCTGTGTTCACCCTTCATCGTCAAAGCGTTAGGTTCCGGTTATCCCCGGGACATCTACATCGTCTTAGGGAACAATGACGGGGATCCTTACCTCATGTCGCTTCGCGCTAAGGAGTTCCCTCACATCCACTTTATCCCGAACTTCGCGGACTTTACCCTGCAGGGCAAGCGGATAGCGGTCATCCATTATGACGATATCGCCCGCCCCATCATCGCCAGCGGCTGGTATGACGTTGTCTGCTTCGGACATAACCACCGCTACGAAACAAACACGGAAGGCCGGACCCGCTATATCAACCCCGGCGAACTCAGCGGAGTCTTGACGGGAGAACCAACCTTTGCCATTCTGGACACAGAGACAGACACTGTTGAAAAAATCAGTCTCCTTTAACACAACTTATTGAATAGAAAAGATTTGAACCATGGATAACAAAAAACCGCTCGTTGGCATCATTATGGGCAGCACTTCCGACTGGGAAGTGATGAAAAACGCCGCCGATAAACTGGAAGAACTGAACATCCCCTTTGAGATCAAGGTCATATCCGCGCACAGAACGCCCGATCTCCTGTTCCAATACGCCGGGACCGCCGTGGAACGCGGTCTGGAAGTCATCATCGCGGGCGCGGGCGGTGCCGCCCACCTGCCCGGTGTGACCGCCGCCAAAACACCCTTGCCGGTACTGGGTGTCCCGATGGAAAGCAAGTACTTAAAAGGAATGGACTCCCTGCTTTCGATGGTGCAGATGCCCGGTGGAGTTCCTGTCGGCACACTGGCCATCGGCAAACCGGGCGCGGTCAATGCCGCTCTCTTCGCGGCGGCGATCCTCGGCAACAAATACCCGGAGATCCGCAAAGCCTGGGAAAACTTCCGCTCCAAACAAACGGAGAAAGGGATCGCCAACCAGGACACTTTGGCTCAAAAGTAACTTGTTTTGATATAAATCTGAGAGACACAAAATGTTGTGTCTCTTTTTTCGTCATTTTTCTAAAAATCCTGCGTGAAATTTTTGGCTATAAGGACAAAAATTTTTAACGGAAATGGATTTATTCCTTGTCATCCCCTGCTCCTTTCTATATCTTATCTGCGTGAAATTTTTGGCCATAGGGACAAAAATTTTCAGTGAAGCGGGTTTTTAGCTATGGAAATCAAACGCGATCTTTATCTGGACAGGATCACGGTGAGACGCCATAACGGTCTCATCAAAGTCATTACCGGCATCAGGCGCTGCGGTAAGTCCTATCTTTTGAATAATATTTTCCACAACTTCCTGATCCATAACGGTATCAAAGAAGATCACATCATTCAGATAGCTTTTGATGCCCGCAGCAGCAAAGAGTGGCGCGATCCCGAAAAACTGTGCGAATACATCAACGCCAGAATGACCGACCCGAAAATGTATTATCTTCTTCTGGATGAGGTACAAATGCTGGATGATTTCTCTTCGGTCTTAAATGAATACCTACGCCGTCCCAACGCGGATATCTACGTTACCGGCAGCAACTCCCGGTTTTTATCCACGGATGTCCTGACGGAATTGCGCGGCAGAGGCGATGAGATCCATATATATCCCCTTTCTTTTTCTGAATATACTTCTGCTTTTGAAGGAAATATAAATGACCAGTGGCAAGAGTACATTACTTATGGAGGACTGCCTTTGACCGTCAATATGAGGACGGATGAACAAAAATCCAGCTATCTTAGTAACTTATTCGTAGAAACATATTTAAAAGATATCCTCGAAAGAAACCGGATCAAAAATGACGATGAACTTTCTGAGCTGATCAATATTCTGGCTTCGGATATTGGTTCTCTGACAAATCCTTATAAACTTTCCAACACCTTTAAGTCGGTCAAAAAAATCAATATCTCTCCCGTAACTCTCTCTAAATACGTTAAATATTTAGAAGAAGCCTTCATCATCAATGAGGCTAAACGATATGATGTTAAAGGGAAAAAGTACATTGATACTCCGTTCAAGTATTACTTTGAGGATATCGGTCTGAGAAATGCCCGTCTTGATTTTCGCCAGGTAGAAGAAAATCACATTATGGAGAACATCATTTATAACGAACTGAGGCTGAGAGGTTATAAAGTCGATGTAGGAGTTGTCAGCTCCAAAGAAAAAAGAAACGATACCGATTATGTAAAGAAGCAGTTCGAGGTTGATTTTGTCGCCAACCAGGGAAACAAAAGATACTATGTTCAATCGGTTTATCAACTCAATAGCGCCGAAAAAACGGAACAAGAAAAACGTTCTCTCAAAAAAATAGATGACTCTTTCAAAAAAATAATCGTCATCAAAGACAATATCAAACTGAGAAGAGACGAAAACGGTTTTGTGACTATCGGCATTTGGGATTTTCTTTTAAATCCAAACAGTCTGGATCTGTAATGGAGTCTTTTTCTGTGAACAACCTTCTGAATATTCTCTGAATGGATTGTGGAAAGTCCGTGAAAAACTTTAAGAACTCCGGTTTCCGGGAGATATTCAGAGCTGTTTTCTTTTTTATTCACAGCGGAACTCTTCATTATATTTCTCATGATGTGAACGTTAAGGAGATATTCCATCTATTCACTCCCTCTAATAATAATAATTTTTTAAACCTAAAAAAGAGATAGTAATATCTTCGTCAATTTGACAACGAAGCGAACTGGACAACCGTGAAAAAATGTTGTAGTATCTGTGGCGGTTTGATCGATAAGTAAACTGGAGAATTAAACAATGAAACTGACTATCGCAAAAGAGCATTTGATTTATGGACTGCAAGCGGTTCAAAACGCTGTATCTGAACGCCAGACACTGCCTGTTCTTTCTAATGTCCTGCTCCGCACCGTGGAAGACGGACTGGAAATCACCGGCACGAACATGGATCTAAAAATCATTTGCACTGTCAAGGCGAGCGTTGTGGTTCATGGAACAACAACACTGCCGGCAAGACGTTTTCTTCAGATCGTCAGCAAGTTGCCCACTCCCCTGATTTCATTGAGTGTGAATGAGAAACACCAATGCACTATCGAGTCAGGCACTGTTTACTTCAAACTTTTTGGATTGCCGGCGGAAGATTTCCCGGTCATCCCTCAGATAGACGAATCTCAGTATGTCACTCTTAAGGCGTTAAATTTCAAGAAGATGGTAGAGCGCACCGCTTTTGCCATGTCTATGGAAGATACCCGCGCCGTCCTGAACGGTCTGAACTTTTGTGTGATGGGCGGAACATTGACGCTGGTGGCGACAGACGGCCGCCGGATGGCTCTTTGCGAGGACAGTGTCATTGCCCACTCCGGAGATGGACAGTGCATCATCCCCAGCAAAACGGTTTCTGAGCTGAAGAAACTGATTTCTGTGGATGGAGAGATCAAGATCTGCTGGGAGACCCGGCAGGCTCTTTTCATGATACAGGGCGATAAGGGATCAACGATCCAGCTGATCACCAAACTGATGGAAGGTGTCTATCCCAATTACAAACAGGTCGTTCCGATCGAGCTGAAACACTCCCTGGTGCTGAGCCGGGAAGAATTCCTGAACGCGTTGAGCCGTGCCGAGCTGATGACCAGCGAAAGAAGTCATGTGGTCAAACTGCAGTTTGCCAATAATCAGCTGACACTCTCCGCGAATTCCGCGGAAGTCGGTGAAGCCAAGGAAACGATGATCGTCAGTCACGAAGGACCGGAAATTAATATTTCTTTTAATCCTACATTCCTGATGGATCCGCTCAAGACACTGGATGACGGAGAAGTCTTCCTGGAGATCAACGACGAATTCAGCCCGGCATTGCTGAAAACAAAAGAAAAATGCCAGTTCGTGGTGATGCCCATGAGATCACCAACGGCATAGTTTATTTGTGAGCTTAGCCCAAGAATATCCAAAACCTGATTTTCGGGTCGACAGAGCATCTACACAAAGGATGTTTCTGTTGATGGGAGTCGTTCTCATACTGGATCAATTCACGAAAATAATCATCAGTCATACGATCCCGTTCAATTCCAGTCATGAGGTCATTTCCGGCTTTTTCTCGATCGTTCACTGGGGCAATACGGGAGCGGCCTGGAGTCTCTTTCATGGGAAAAATTTTGTTCTGGGCTGTATAGGAGTTCTTTCTCTTTTCGCTCTCTATTATTTCAGGTACTACTTCTCTTTTTCCAATAAGATCGGTCAGATCGCCATTGGTATGGTCATGGGAGGAATACTGGGAAATCTGATGGACCGCTTCTTCAGGGGTCATGTAGTTGATTTTCTGTATTTCTTTGTGATCAGCAAGAACGGAAAAGAAATAGGATACCCTGCCTTCAATCTGGCGGATGTGGGGATCTGTGTTGGAATAGGAGTCATTATCTTATTGGAAATTTTCCGTAAGAAGCAGCCGCATCCATAAAGATAAAGTGAAAAAGATCCCCCTTTATCTGACAGGAGCCACGGCTGTGGGAAAATCAAAACTCGCTCTCCAATTATGTCATTATCTCCGGGGAGAGATCATCAGCGTGGACAGCATGCAGGTCTATCGCGGATTGGACATTGGTACGGATAAACCGGATATCCGGACACGCGAAGAGATCCCTCACCATCTGATCGATATTCTCGATTTGAAAGAAAGTTTCGACGCGGGACGTTTTGCCGTTCTGGCGGATCAGGCCGTGAAAGATATTCAATCCCGTGGAAAAGTTCCCGTCTTTTGCGGCGGTACGGGGATGTACTTCAAAGCCTATCTGGAAGGACTCATAGATACGCCTGCCGGTTCGGAACAACTGCGCGGGGAATTAGAGAAAATGTCTTTGGAAGAGCTTTGCGCGAGATTGAAAAAAGAAGCTCCCGATTCTGTCCAAAAAATAGATATGAAAAACCGCCGCCGTGTGGAACGCGCGCTGGAGATCGTTCTCCTGACTCAGAAAGATTGTTCCCGACAGAGGACACAATGGAACCGCGAGGCGGCCGATATCCCCTTCTTTTTCATTTTGCAGAGACCGCGTGAGGAATTAGTCAAACGTATCGATCAGAGGGTCGAAAAAATGTTTCAAAGAGGACTGGTTGAGGAAACAGAATCTCTCCTTAAAAATGGTCTGGAGGAAAACCGCACGGCGATGCAGGCCATTGGTTACCGGCAGGTCGTGGAGTATCTGCACGGTCAAGGGAGTCTGGAAGAAACCAAAGAAAAAATAAAGATCCGCACCCGGCAGTTTTCCAAGCGACAAGGGACCTGGTTCCGCGGACAATTCTCTTACGGACGCTGGATCGAGGCCAAAGAGGATGTCGAACAGCAAGCACGGGAAATCGCGGAACAATATCAAAATTTTCAAAAGGATCCATGAAATCACTGGTAACAACGAATACGGTCAAAAAAACGGAACGTGTTTTTTTGGTTGGAGTCCAAATCAACGATCGCGGCATGATCGAAGTTCAGGAATCCCTGGACGAGTTGGCGGAGCTGGCCAAAACAGCGGGCGGTTTTGTCGTTGACAGAGGGACCCAGGTGCTGGAGCGGCCCGTGGCGGCAACCTTCATCGGTTCGGGCAAGGCGCAGCAGTTCGCCTCGCTGTGCAAAGAGAAAGAGATCGACACAGTGATTTTTGATGATGAGCTCAGCCCGGCTCAATCGAAAAATCTGGAAAATGTTTTTCAATGCAAGATCCTGGACAGAACGTCTCTGATCCTGGACATCTTCGCCCAGCGCGCACAGACCCGTGAAGGCAAACTTCAGGTGGAGCTGGCGCAGCTGCAGCACCTCCTGCCCCGGCTGACGGGTTACTGGTCGCACTTGTCGCGTCAGAAAGGCGGCATCGGTATGCGCGGCGGTGAAGGTGAAACTCAGCTGGAAGCCGACCGCCGCAAAGTTCAGGAACGGATCGACAAGATCAAAAGAGAATTGACCCTGGTCCAGCGTCAGCGTTCCACACGCCGGGAAGGCCGCCGGAGAAATTTGTGGCCGCTGGCTTCGATCGTCGGCTATACCAATGCCGGCAAATCAACTTTGTTTAACGCGCTGACGGGCGCGGGCATCCTGGCGGAGGACAAACTTTTTGCCACACTGGATCCCACCACACGAAGACTGCGGCTGCCCACGAATCAGAATGTTCTGCTTTCGGACACGGTGGGTTTCATCCGCAAGCTGCCGCATCAGCTGGTGAATTCCTTCAAGGCCACTCTGGAAGAAGTCGTGCGCGCGGATGTTCTGCTTCATGTGGTGGATATCAGTCATCCTCTGGCGGATGAGCAGATCCAGAGCGTTCAGCAAACGCTTACGGAGATCGGCGCTCAGGAAAAACCGACACTGATGGTGCTGAATAAAATAGACCGTGAAGGCTGCGGTATTGCCGTGAACCGGATACAGGAACAGTATCCCAATGTCGTTGCGATCTCGGCCAAGACTCAGGCGGGGTTCAAAGAATTGATGGCGGAGATCGGCGCGATGCTGAGACCCATCCGCGTGGCGTGTGAGCTGGCGATCCCGCATACGGAATCTGCCCTGATAGCCAGGCTTCATTCTGTCGCGCAGGTCGTCAGCGCGAATTATGACGACCCGGAATCCGCGAAGTTTTTCGCCCGCATTCCTCCCCACCTGGAGAACGAGTTCAAAGCGTATATCCTCAGCGAAGACGACTCACGGAAGGAAATTAATTCTTAACAGCTTCTTTTTCTTTCTGCATTCGGGCTTGATAGGCGGCTTCCGTTTCAGGATACAGATCCTCATTCTCTGTATTTCCCATCACTATATCATACTCAAAAAGAGGTTCAGACAAAGAAAGGATCACCTGGCCAATTTTTTTCGTTTCCGTATTAAACTCCAAACTCAAAAAATAATAGGGTTCTCCATCTGTCGCCTTCCATTGAATATATACATGAGGCAGTTCTTTCAAAATCGAACCTTTCGGTCGAAAAGGTCCATCCATATAGTCGGGTTGTTTTCTGCCTTTCATCAATTCCATCAATCCCAAGCGTCCGGCAATATCTTTGCTGTATTCAAGAATTTCTGAATTTTTCATTTTGTTGGTGCCATAATAAGAATTCAAATTCGCCAAACTGTCTTCCATAGGAAAAAAATGATGCGGTGAAAGTACATGTAAGCTATAAAGCCTTCCTATACGAGTTGTGTCTATTTTAAATTGCCAGCCATTTTTCAGGACGAGTCCCCCTCCAATATAACCGTACTGATTAATTTTGAATTCCTTCACCTGATCTTCTGTAATGGGCAATTCTATAGGCAGTTCCAATTTCTTAGCTATTTCTGTCACTCTGGGCAACATTATCTTCAGAACCGCGTTGGAATAAGTTTCTGTTACATGGATATTCTGACCAATGATAGGAGACCTTTTTCCAGCAATACGTTGATTATATTCCGTTTCGGTTTCCACTTTTTCTGTCAATTTCAAAGGAAGTCCTTCCGGAATTTGATAAGAGAAATGTTTTGCCAGATTTTCAATGGTTGGTTTCACCCAAAAGCTGACTATCTGTTTCTTATCGGTATTGATCTCTACCTCAAAATAATTTCCAAGAGGTACATTCTGATCATCTCTTATGCTATTCAGATCTATACCTCGATGATTATCCCAGCTTCCACCCAACTCTTCTCCCCACGAAACTTTTGCGTAAGGAACCTGACCTCTCTTCACTTTAAAAGGCCCCTCGATTTTTGGTTCTCCTTCCATTGTAAACAGAACATCACTATAGCCTGTTTTGCACAACTGTTCTTTCAGCTGACGAGCCATACAGATAATCTCCTCACGATTCATTCGATTCCGCCCTTTAAAGGCTGATACATCCGCCGTATAGATGCTCATATCTTCA
>JAEENR010000194.1 GCA_016283885.1 Verrucomicrobiota bacterium | reverse complement strand
TATTTCTCGGCCAGTGCCCGGCGTTCAGCCTGCACTTCTTTACTGGGTTTGTTTTCTCTGGGAAAGTCCAGTGCCAGAAGGATTAGATTCTCTTTGGCGAAATCCTTGAACTCATCCTTAGTCAACACGTCCGCTTGCAGACGCTTACACCAGATGCACCAGTCAGAACCGGTAAAGAGTACCATCAGGTTCTTGTTTTCCTTTTTGGCCTGAGCCAGAGCGTCATTATAATCAGTCAGCCAGCCTTCTTCGGCAGCTTGACTCGTACTGCAAAGCAGCATCACGGTCGCGAAAAGTGCAAGTAATTTTTTCATAATAATATCCTCCGCAGCGCAGAGCTACGCAGACGGTATCAATTATCCGCCTTCAGTGCAATTACGGACTTTATTTTTCTTAAAAAAGGGACATCTTTGCGGTATGAAAGTTCCTTGTCATTCGTTTTTCGATTCAATTCATAAAAACACTTGTCAAGCAGGGGAGGTGGTTTTACACTTTTTTCATAAGTGACCTTGGGGTCTTATGACTTTGACCCTGGGAAAAATGTATAAATCTATGTCTGAGAATCAAACCTCTAAGGAAGGATGCTCTTGCTGCTGCAGCAAGGCAGCGTCCATGTTGCCTCTTTTTAATCCCAAGTCCGTCGCCGTTGTGGGCGCGACTGAAAAGCCGAATTCCGTTGGCCGTACTGTTCTCTGGAATCTGATCAGCAGTCCGTTCGGCGGTCCTGTGTATCCGATCAACCCGAAGCGTCCCAGTGTGTTGGGCATCAAGGCCTATACCAGCCTTTTGGAATGTCCGGGCGAGGTGGATCTGATCGTGGTCTGCACTCCGGCCAAGACCGTGCGCGGCATCATTGCCGAAGCGGCTCAAAAAGGTGTCAAAGGCGCTGTGATCATTTCCGCCGGTTTCAAAGAGATCGGACCTGAAGGTGCTGAAATGGAACGCCAGCTGGCCGTGGAAGCTGCCAAGACCGGTATGCGCATCGTTGGCCCGAATTGCCTGGGCATCATGAACCCGGTGGGCGGCGTGAACGCTTCCTTCGCTCCGGCGGTGGCTCTGCCGGGCGGCATCGGCTTTATCAGCCAGAGCGGCGCGCTGGGCTGCGCGGTGCTGGATTGGTGCCTGGATAACGGCATCGGTCTTTCCTGCTTTGCTTCCATCGGTTCCATGATGGATGTCAACTGGGGCGATTTGATCTCCTACCTGGGCGAAGACGAAAACACCAAGTGCATCGCCATTTACATGGAATCCATCGGCGACGCTCCTTCCTTCCTGGAAGCCGCGGCCAAGGTCTCTCCCAAGAAACCGATCGTTGTCATCAAACCGGGCCGTACCGCGGGTGCCGCCAAAGCGGCCGCCTCTCACACCGGTTCCATGACCGGTTCCGATGACGTTCTGGATGCCGCTTTCAAGCGCGTCGGTGTCATTCGCGTGACCGAGATCTCTGAATTTTACAGCATGTTCAATGCCTTGTCCCGCCAGCCTTTGCCTCAGGGCAACCGTCTGACGGTCATTACCAACGCGGGCGGTCCCGGCGTACTTTGCACGGACGCTCTGCTGCTGACCGGCGGTGTGCTGGCCAATGTCTCCAAAGAGACTGTGGAAGAACTGAATACCTTCCTGCCTTCTGCCTGGAGCCATAGCAACCCGATCGACATCCTGGGTGATGCCAGTCCCGATGCTTATGCCAAGACCCTGCAGGTGGCCGGCAACGACCCTGCCAGCGATGGCCTGCTGGTCATCCTGACCCCGCAGTCCGTCACCAAGCCGACAGAGACTGCCGAACAACTGAAGAAGTTCGGTCAGATCGAAGGTAAACCTGTTTACGCCAGCTGGATGGGCGGCGGCATCGTGGCCGAGGGCCAGAAGATCCTCACCGCGGCCGGTGTCCCGGTCTTTGCTGAACCCGATACCGCGGCCAAGGTGTTCACCACACTTTACAATTACAAGAAGAATCTGGAAGCGATCAGCGCTCCCGCCGAACCGACCGCCACAGCCGAGGAAGGCGCCAAAGCCCGTGCCGCGGCCGCTCAGATCATTGACGGCGTGCGCGCTTCCGGCCGTACCATCCTGACCGAGTACGAATCCAAGAAGCTCCTGGCCGCCTACGGCATCAATACCGTGCAGACCGAGATCGCCCGCACCGAAGAAGATGCCATCAAACTGGCCGAAGGTATGAAATTCCCGGTCGTGGCCAAACTGCTTTCCGAAACCATTACCCACAAGACCGATGTGGGCGGTGTCAAGCTGAACCTCCAGTCTCCAGAGGAAGTCCGCAAGGCTTTTGTGGAGATCAAGACCGCTGTTTCCAACAACCCGAAATGGGGTCCGCAGCACTTCCAGGGCGTTACCATCCAGCAGATGGTCAAACAGGAAGGCTACGAGATCATCCTCGGCTCCAGCCTGGATGGTCAGTTCGGACCGGTCCTCCTGTTCGGTATGGGCGGACAGCTGGTGGAAGTCTTCAAGGACAAAGCCCTGGGACTGCCTCCGCTGAACACGACCCACGCGCGTCTCATGTTCGAGCAGACCAAGATCTTCAAGGCGCTGAAGGGTGTCCGCGGCCGCAAGTCTGTGGATATGAAAGCCCTGGAACGCCTGATGGTCCAGTTCTCACTGGTCGTTGCCGAACAGCCCTGGATCAAGGAGATGGATATCAATCCGCTCCTGGCTTCCGAAGAACAGATCATCGCTCTGGATGCCCGCGTGATCCTGCATGATCTGGATACACCGGTGGAAAAACTTTCCAAGCCGGCTATCCGTTCATAGCAAACGCTTCTCTTTGAGAAGATAAGAAGACGCAAGGTTCCGATGCGAAAGAGGGGACTTGCGTCTTTTTTTTGATAAGATGTTCGTTTACATAATAATAGGATTCATAGCCATAGCCATGCTGATCGCGGTCGCGCTGGTATCCCGCCGGGGGTTCCTGACCACCATCAGTGTCCCGGAGGGCGCCTCCCGGATCGGCAAAGAAATTTTCTATGAATGCAAAGGGGTGACCCGTATTGAGATACCTGCCACTGTCAAAGAGATACGCGGCGATTCTCTGGCCGGATGCTCGCGTCTTCTGGAATTTGTGGTCTCCCCCGATAACCCCAGCTATTGCAGTGTAAACGGAGTCCTGTTCAATAAAAATCAGACCATCCTGATCAAATACCCGGCGGGTCGTCAGGGGCCTTACG
>JAEENR010000193.1 GCA_016283885.1 Verrucomicrobiota bacterium | reverse complement strand
CATCATCTGCTCTTCCTGCACGAACAGGTGAGAAGCGTCTGTTTCCGCGTAGAGCATTTCCGTGGAAGCCGGGACACTGGTTCCGGCCACTTTGGCCAGAACGCTGGGATCGCGGCCTACCAGATCACGGTTGACGGCCAGATGACCGTTCTGCGCGGGCACGAAAGCCTCTTTGGTCAGACGTTCGACTTGCGCGTCTGTCAATTTCACAGCGCCGGCGCGTGCCATAGCATCCATGAATTGATTGAACACTCTTTCGACGACAAAGACTTCCTTTTCACCGATGCAGAGCAGGTTATTGTCGTAAGCACCGCCGATGATGATATCGCGGGCGGCTTTGTCCACATTGGCGGTCTCATCCACCAGTACCGGAGGATTGCCCGGACCGGCGCAGACGGAACGCTTGCCGCTCTTCATAGCCGCTTTGACGACACCGGGACCGCCGGTGACGCAGAGCAGTTTGATATAAGGGCTCTCCGTGATGGCCTTGAAGGAATCCAGGGTCGGCTGCTCCACGATGGAGGCCAGGTTTTCGATCCCCAGTTCGCTGTAAATGGCTTCATTGATCACACGGGCAGCCATCGCCGCGCAGCGGCAGGCACTCGGATGAGGATTGAAGACGACAGCGTTGCCGGCCGCCACCATGCTGATGATATTGCAGCAGAGGGTGGGGATGGAGTGTGTGCTCGGCGTGATGGCTCCGATGACCCCGAAAGGCGTGTATTCTTCCATGGTGATGCCATGGTCGCCGCTCATTCCGTTGGGTTTGAGGAACTCGACACCGGGCAGATTTTTCAGACCCAGCAGTTTGTCGATTTTATGATCCAGACGGCCGATATGAGTTTCATCCAGCTCGATGCGCCCCCACTCGGAAGCGTTGTCTGTGGTCAGTTTTTTGACGATGTTGATGACCGTTTTACGGCCGGCAACACCTTTTTCCTGAAGTTGTTTATAGGCAGCCTGCGCTGCTTCACAAGCTTCTGATGCGTCCTGGAAGACACCGAAGTGGCGTTTTCCGGCGCACTTGCATCCGCACTTGGAGCCTGAGACGGCACTGTCGCCCAGACGGCTGAGCACCTGCTCGACGACTTCGCGGATCAATGCTTCGTTGACACCGTTACTCATGGTTCAATTCAGTTTCCAGCTGTATATACTTTCTTGCCCAACACGTCCACCGTATCCACGATCCCGATGATGACAGCGTCCACAGGCGCTTGTTTCATCCCCGGAGCCAGACGGGCGGAGCTGCCCTGGCAGAAGAGAACAAGTTCTCCCACACCGGCGCCCACCGAATCAACGGCAACGAACGTCGTTCCCAATTCCTTGAGAGCGGTTGGATTTTTCTCGTCAGCCACCATGGGCCGCAGAACGAGCAGCTTACGCCCCTCCATCGCGGCATCCTTTTTGGTAGCGACGACAACCCCTACTACCTGGGCCAGATACATACTCTAGCGAGCCGCCGGTGTTGTTGCTTTGGGAGCCTGAGGCAGGACGAGTTTGACGTCGTCATTCGGGCGCGCGATGACATGTGCGCTGACGACTTGTCCGCCGGTCGTTTTGATCGCCGCGACGCCGGCATCCACTGCCGCCTGCACCGCTGCCACATCACCGACCACCACGGCGGTCACCATGGCGTTGCCGACTTGTTTCATCGGGCCTGCCAGCTGCACATTGGCCGCTTTGAGCATTGCGTCGGTACCCTGCACGAGGGCGACCAAACCACGGGTTTCCAGCATTCCTATTGCTTGTACCATAAAAATTTCCTTTTGATTACTAATGATTTTCTAAAAAACGTTTCACTTCCCTGGCAATGACGAGTTCTTCATTGGTCGGGACTACAAAAATTTTAACTTTAGAGTCCGCCGCGCTGATTTCAACTTCCTGACCGGAAGGGGCGCTGGCGTTCTTTTCTTCATCCAGTTTTATACCTAGCTGATCGAGATCGGCGCAGATGCGTGACCGCAGCCACGGGTTGTTCTCCGCGATGCCGGCGGTGAAGACGAATCCATCCAGACCGTTCATCTGGAGGAAATAGGCTCCCAGCCAGTGACGCGCCTGCCAAACCAGGACATCAATGGCCAGTTTAGCGTCTTCATTGCCGTTTTCGGCTTCCTTGCGGATGTCGCGCATATCGTTGAATCCGCCGGAGAGAGCCTTCAGACCGCCTTCTTTGGAGAGGGCGTATTCGACTTGCTCCACGGTGAGTTTCTGACGGCGCATCATCAAGGGGATCGCGAAGGCATCTAATTCACCCACGCGGTTATTCTGCGGCAGACCCGCCTGCGGGGTCATTCCCATACTGTTGCACATACCGACACCGTTGAGGATCGCTGTCAGGGATGAGCTTCCGCCCAGGTGACAGGATACGACCCGGAGATCCGGTTTGCGGATGGGAGTGGCTCCATTGTTGACGTAGAGCATCCGCACGCGTTCGGCCACATCGCTCCGGCCCAGCAGCTCAGCGGATCTCTCTGCGATGAACTTGTGGCTGGCTCCGTGGAATCCCCAGCGGCGCACACCTTCGTCATACCAGCTCTTGGGAACCGCGTACCGCACGGCAGCCTTGGGAGCCCACTGATAGAAGGAGGTCTCGAAAAGGCCGATCATCGGAGTGGAGGGCATTTTCTTTGAGAAAATGCGTACGCCGTTGATGTAGGGCGGGTTATGCGCGGGAGCCACCTCACGGTAGGCTTCCATGGCCTGCAGCACCCGTTCATCCATCCGGACACAGCCGGTGATGTCGCGGGCAATGATGGGTTTGAATCCCACCGCCGCCAGGTCTTTTTCGCTGGTAATGAAGCCGCCGTTCTTCAACTCGCTCAAACAGGAGTCGATCGCGGCTGCATAGTCCGTTACTCGTTCAAATCCGCCTCGTGTCAGGAGTTTCTCCTCCTTACCGCTGCAGTCAAACAGACGGTATTTCAGCGAGGTGGAACCTAGATTAGCAACCAGTATTTTCACAGAGATGCTAAAGTGTGTAGTTTTTCTCCAGTGTCAGTTGATGATTACTGGATCCAAGGACCGAGCATCCCGATATCTTCATGAGGTCTCGGAAACACCTGGACGTTGATGACTTCACCGATCTGAGCCGCTGCCGCTGCTGCCGCGTCTGTCGCTGCCTTGACGGCCGCCACATCACCACGGAACACGCCGGAGACATAACCGCTGCCGATCTTTTCCCAGCCGGTCAGGGTCACGTCCGCCGCTTTCAGAGCCGCGTCACAGGCTTCCACTAACGCGCAGAGGCCCTTCGTTTCAATCATTCCTACAGCCAATTGTTGTGCCATATTCTTATCTCTTTCTCTGGTTGTTATTTCACGAAAACTTTCAGCAGTTCTTCATGCGGACGGGCGATGACGTGTGAGCTGATCAGCTCACCGACTTTTGCCGCCGCTTTGGAGCCAGCTTCTACAGCTGCTTTCACACTGCCTACGTCGCCTTTGACCATCACTGTGATCATAGCTCCGCCGATAGCGATCGTCTTGACCAGCGAGACACTCGCTGCCTTGGCCATCGCGTCCGCAGCTTCAACGCTGCCTACATAACCTTTGGTTTCCACCATTCCTAGCGCTTCGCTCATAATAATATATTAGCTTTTGTTCAGGGTTATTAAAAAAATCTTATTGCTTGAGTAGTTCACAAAAACTCTTGGGGTTCAAGTGACACGCGTTCGCCTCATCGGTATCGACGTGTACTTCCAGTTTGAAGCCCTTGGTCACACGCACCAGCGTATTGGCCAGGGTGATCCCGCAGTCTCCGTGGATCTTGAGATTCATCATATCTCCGTTCTTTACTCCGTAGAATGCGGCATCTTCTTCGCCCATGTGGACGTGGCGCAGAGCGCGGATCACGCCCGAATCCATTTCAAAGAATCCGGCCGGCCCCATCAGCATACAGCCCGGAGTACCTTCCACATCGCCGGAGAGTCTGGCCGGGATGTCAAAACCCAGCGAGACCGCGTCCGTATAGGCCAGTTCGACCTGGTTCATCTTGCGGCAGGGCCCTAGGATGCGCAGATTGGAAATGACCCGGCTGCGCGGTCCGATCAATGTCACGGTCTCTTTGGCCGCGAATTGACCCGCCTGATAGAGGTTTTTGTGAACATTCAGCTGGTACCCGGCTCCAAACAACGCTTCCACGGCCTCCTGTGTCAGGTGGCAGTGGCGCGCGCTCACATTTACCACCAGGGGATTGGGAGCGTTTACAGACTCAGGTAATTTTTTCCCAAGCTTAGAGTAAACAAGTTCTCTGACCATCTTTTCGATCGTCAGCTTGTCAGGTATTTGCCTCAGTTCAGCCATAACATCGGGCAATGAGCGTCTCAAATTTTTGGAAAAAAGTCAACTTCATTTATCTTTTTTCTTGCAAAAAATTCCAAAATCTTCCAAAATACATCCCGTGCAGGCTGAAGAACGTCGCTATAAAATTTATAATTACTTGCAAGAGAAAGAATTTTGCACTCTTGAAGAGTTATCCGTACATTTGAACGCTTCCACTTCCTCCATCCGCAGGGATGTCAATCATCTGGAAAAAAACGGATTGATCCGTAGGACCCATGGAGGAGCCCGGCTGACGGATCGGCTGGAGCCGGGGAATATGCTGGCCGCGCCGAATATGACGGTGCTGGCCGATGTGAAGAAGGAGATTGGCATCTGCTGTGCTTCTCTCATATCTCCGGGGCAAACGATCATAATGGATGGGGGATCAACGGTTTACAGTGTGGCTCAGCGGCTGATGTCCAAACATCCGATCGTTATCACTAATTCCTTGCCTATAGCTAACTTATATTCATCCTACAGTCAGGTGGAAGTACACGTGACCGGCGGTGTGATCTATCCGCGGCTGGGTGTGCTGACGGGTCCCAACGCGGTGGAAGGTTTTTCCAAGATCCACGCGGACGTAGCCATCATGGGAGCCGGTGGACTGACTCTGGATGAAGGAGTTACAAATACTCATGCGCTGCTGATAGATATGCAGCTGGCGATGATCCGCGCAGCGCAGAAGGTGATTTTCTGCATGGATTCGACCAAGCTGAGCCGGCGGTCGCTGTTCTTCTTGTGCGGAGCCAGTTATATCCAGACGCTGGTGACGGATTCCGGCGCTGATCCGAAATTTATCAAAGCATTAAGAAACAAGGGGATAGATGTTCATATCGCCGGAGAGAAACCGGCTGAATCTTAGAACGGGGAAGGCGGAATGACGGAAAAGATTCCATACTGGGATGCGCTGATCGTTACGGCGTCCAATGATGTCCAGGCCGAAGCGTACCGGATGCTTCTTTCGTCCCGGAACGGAAGCGATGTCCTGGCGCCTTTCAAGCGCTGGCTGGTGGTGCCGGATCCCGGCGGACGGCGGATCGGCAGCGGAGGCAGCACTCTTTTTTGTTTGATGGAGATCGTTCGGGCTGAGAGCGAAAGCCGGGGGATTTTGGTAGATTCGTGGAAGAAATTGGAAGATTTTCTCTGTTCTCTGCGTGTCATGATCGTTCATGCCGGGGGAGATTCCCGGCGACTGCCTGCCTACGCGCCTTGCGGCAAGTTGTTTGTTCCGATCCCGGATCCTTCGGGTTTGCGGACGACGAGCCTTTTTGACCGTCTGGTGTCGGATCTGAGCGCTTTGCCCGCGGGACGGGACGGCGCGGGACAGTTTTTAGTGGTTTCGGGGGATGCTTTGCTGCTTTACGACGCGGCGGAGATCCGTTTTGATTTTCCCGGCATGACGGCAGTCTGTGTGCCCAGTTCGCTGGAGCAATGTTCCAAACACGGAGTGCTGTGCGCGGACGCGGATGGAAGTGCCCGGCTTTATCTGCAAAAGCCGTCTCTGGAAATGATGCGCTCGGCCGGAGCCGTTCTGTCGGATCAGACAGGTCTGCTGGATGCCGGTGTGAGGAGTTTTGACGCGGGGTTCGCCGCCGGG
>JAEENR010000192.1 GCA_016283885.1 Verrucomicrobiota bacterium | reverse complement strand
GATCCAAATCATGTCCAGATCGACTGTGTCCGAAAGCGGGATGGTGATATTTTTAGAAGTCTCCCCTTTCGCGCAGAAGAAGAGCTTTTTATTGTCAAACGTGACTACATAAGGATTGGACGCGGACGCGACTTCCGCCCAGTGGACAGCGTCGGTGCTCTGATAAAGTGTTCCGGTATAGGTCACTATCAGGTTTGTTCCATCTGTTTCACAAGTGATAGTCGGCTCGGTTGCCAGGGCTGTTGCCGAAACCAATGCCAAAGACAAAAAACCAGTTAAAAATTTAATACGCATAAGTTTTAATGATCCATCACCAAATGGACTGCTGTAGAATAATATAGCACTATTTTTACGAAAATGCAAGCAAAACACGATATTTTTTAGAACCACATTAAACACATATAATTTATTCAAAATCAAAATGTTTTGTAGAGACGGCCGATTCGGTCGTCTCGGAGACGCGCGGGTCGTGCGTCAATATTAAACTATTGTTATTAAATAATTTATCTGTGTTTATCTGCGTCCATCTGTGGTTCTTTTATAACCTCGTCAGGGTAAAAAAAAGAGACGCGCGGGTCGCGCATCTCTATATAACAAATTGTTATTGAATGATTTATCTGCGATTCACTAGGCGTCCGGCCACAGTTTGGCAGACTCTTCTCTCAGCTTGTACTTCATTATTTTTCCGCTTGCCGTCAGAGGATACTCTTTGACAAAAGCAATGTATTTGGGGATCTTGTACCAGGCGATCTTGCCGCGGCAGTAATCCAAAACATCCTGCTCGGTAAGCTGTGCATCTTTCTTTAAAATAATAAAGGCACCCGGCTGTTCACCGTATTTCTTGCTGGGAACACCCACGACCTGAACATCCGAGACTCCTTCGATATTGGAAAGGAAGTCTTCCAGTTCCTTGGGATAGATATTTTCACCGCCGCGAATGATCATATCTTTCAAGCGTCCGGTGATGGAAAAATATCCGGCATCATCTTTGACACCGATATCCCCGGAGTGGAGCCAGCCTCTGGAATCGATCACGCGAGCCGTTTCCTCCGGCATCTTGTAATACCCCTTCATGGAATTATACCCGCGGGAACAAATCTCGCCCGGAGTCCCGTTGGGACAGATCTCGCCCGTATCCGGATCCATGACTACCACTTCCATGCCCGGCATCGCTTTGCCGACCGTGGAGCATTTGCGGACCAGATCCGGCTCATCGTAACGGGTCTGTGTCGTGACCGGGGAAGCCTCGGTCAGGCCGTAGCATATCGTCACTTCACGCATATTCATCTTGTCCACAACTTCATGCATGGATTTGATGGGACAAGGCGACCCCGCCATGATGCCCGTTCTGAGAGACGAGAAATCAAACTTCTTGAACAAAGGATGTTCCATGATGGCGATGAACATGGTCGGCACACCATAGACAGCCGTGCATTTGGCCGTTTCAATGGACATCATCACGGTGACCGGGTCGAATTTTTCGACAAAGACCATCGTCGCGCCATGATTGACGCAAGCCATGACACCCAGCACGCAGCCGAAACAATGGAACAGCGGTATCGGCAGACAGACCCGATCCACCGGGCTGAAGTTCTGATTGCGTCCGATCCAGAAACCGTTATTGCCAATATTGAAATGGGTCAGCTGGACACCTTTGGGGAATCCTGTCGTGCCGGAGGTGTACTGCATATTGACCACGTCATGGCAGGAGACCTGGCTCTTCCGCTTCTCATACTCTTCATCGGAGACCATGACACTGATGGACTGCAGTTCATTGATGGAATACATTCCACGGTGCTTCTCCGGTCCCAGGAAGAATACCCGTTTCAGGAAAGGATACTTCTTGGATTTCAGCTCACCTCTGGGGCATTCGCGCAGTTCCGGGACCAGCTCGTAAACGATCTGCACATAATCCGCGTCACGCACGCCATTGATCAGGAACAGATTTTCGCAATCCGACTGTTTCAGGACATAGTCCAGTTCACTGCTGCGGTAATTGGTGTTGATCGTCAGCAGAATGGCGCCGATCTTGGCTGTGGCGAACATGAGAGTGACCCAGTCGGGCACATTCGTTGCCCAAACGGCCAGCTTCTCGCCGTGCTTGACACCTAAAGCCATCAGGCCTTTGGCCATTCGATCTACCCTGTCGCTGAATTCTCTCCACGTCCAGCTCATCTGGCGGTCAGGATACATCACCGCGGGATTATCGGGACAGCGCTCCAGATTATTGTCCAGGAGACGACCCAACGTCCAGGGGCGCGTCACCGGCACCCCGTCATACATTCCGTAATCTTCTTTTATCACGTGTTACACTCCGCTTGAAACGCTCTCTTAAAATGGGGTCATAACAACAGCCACGATCTCCGCCGGGGCTGTTCCAGCCGCTCTCAAGCTATGAGGTACCAGTGAATCGTAGTAGGCTGTATCGCCGGGATTCAAAATCTCTACGGTCTTGCCGCAGGTCAATTCCAGTTGCCCGGAAACCACATAGATGAATTCTTCTCCTTCGTGTGAGGATGTATGATTCTCTTTGGAATCGATCACCACATAAAAAGGTTCCGTATGACGATCCGGCTTGCCCTCACCCAGAGAATAGTACTCATAACCATCTGAACTGGAAGCTGATTTTTGCAGTCGTTCGGCACGATCCGCTTTTCTCACGATCAGAGGATCTTCTTTAAACTGATCATCCATAAAGGAACCCAGCCGCAGACCCAGGGCCCGCGCCAGTTTGATCATAACGCCGATAGACGGCACAACTTCTTCATTCTCTATAGCCTGGACGATCTGGAGCTTGACTCCGGATCTCTTTGCTAAGTCTTCGATAGTTATCTCCTTCGTTTTTCGGAAGGATTCAATGCGTTTTCCTACACTCATCGCAGCCACTAGGATACATTTATTTTTCTCAATCTCAACCTATTTTTTTTAATTTTTTTTCAGCTTCCGCTGACGGTATAATCAATTCTTATTGACCATCTTTTTGAAATCCTTCTATCGGTAAAATTTTATAAAACCAATATCTTTGCAGCACTGTCATGCCAAAATCATAAAGAATGTAAAAAATAACCGGCCCCAGCAAATTCCCGGACAACCAGTAAAGCGCGCATAAAAACATACCGATAAACGTTCCCCATAAAAAATAGAAGTTATTCAGCCAATACAGCATTCCGAACGCTAAACCGGTAATGATCATGCCCGGCCAGGGACCCCAAAGCTCCATCAGCCCCTCCTGTATCAATCCTTGAAAAAAGAGAGACTCTCCGACACCGATAAAAACAGAAGCCAAGAGATAATGATACCAGCTCCACCCCGGAGACATCTCCTCATCCACATCATACATTTGCAGGATATGGCTTCTGACGGCCGGTATCTTTAAACAAAATAAAATGGAAAAGATCACCAGCGGGATGAACGGAGTCAGCAATCCGCCTCTGATGGCGATCCACGTCCAGGAAAGATGTTTTAGCGGATCGATCCCGGCCAGCCAGCCGAAGAAAAAAGCGGCCAGACACATCCCGGATTCCAGCAAGACCGTAAAACCAAAAGATTTCCAGATTTCGCCTTTTGAAATTTGTTCTGAACCTTCGCTCACTTTTTCAACTCCAAAACGCCGCCTTTGCGAACCTTAAAACGCTGGCCTCTCCATTCCACCTGATTTCCGCAAAAGGCACACAGCCAAATCATAAATTGGAACAGATCTTTCAGCCATGCTAACCCCGCGGAACGGGCCGCGCTCCAATTAGAAGCCAGACGGCGCTGCAGATCCGCCACAGCCAGGACACGTATCAGCAGGACACATCCCGCAATGATATACCGGCCGGAGCAACTACCGCCTAACAGCCACAGGACTGCCCAGAAAGTGGTATTGGAAATAATGCTCAACCCGTAGGAAACAGGACGCTCGAAACAAATCGTCCGGGCCCACCGGAGCTGATGTCCCCAAACAGTTCTTATGCACGCTTGATGAGCAATAGAATCAACCACCAAAGGCGAAAGGACGATCTTCTTTCCGCCGCGATGGATACGGTTGCCAATGTGATAATCATCGGCCAGCATATTGGCCAGAGGCTCAAAACCGCCCGTTTCACGAAACACTTTGGCATTTACAGCCATCACCGCTCCCAGGCAGAAGTTTTGTTCCGACAGCCGCAGACTCTGCGCGACCTGACTCCAAAAATCCGCATTGACACCGATTTTTTCCAGGGACATGGCAAATCCCGGAGGAGCAACTAATTGATAGAGACAATTCACCGCTCCATTTTGTGGATCACTCAGGGGCTGCACGATATTTCTGACCAGATCTTTTGGTGCGAGGATATCCGCGTCACTGATGATCCAAACCTCGCCCCCGGCCCGGCGGCTCATCTGTATCAGGCTGGAAACTTTCCGATTTGCACCCAATTCCTCCGAGCAAATAATTGTATCTGTATGGGCTGCCGGATAGCGTTTGAGCAGGCGCTCCAATTCCGGCAAAACAGGATCCCCGGGATCCGCTACACCAAACAGGATCTGCACATTCCCCTGATAATCTTGTTCCAGCCAGGAGGCAATACATTCCATTGTCCGGGGCTCACAGCCTTTCAAAGGTTTGAACAATGTGACATCCGGAGCGTAGGGCGTTTTTTCCAGTCGCTGATGAAGCGGCAAACGAACCGCTTCCCACCATTGCCACAGCAGAACAGCAAAGCTCACCAGACAGATCCCGCCCAGAACAGAGTCCATATACATACTTTTATACGTCTATAACGGGACCGTCGTCATCGTCGTCATTATCTCCTATGCGGCGGCGCTGCTGTCTTTCATCTGTGTCATCTTCGTCAGGATCATCAGGGATCTTCATCACGATGCGTTTTCTTCCAATGATGAAGTTCACGACAGTCGTGACAAAACTGATCACCAGCGCTCCTAAAAGCGCGGAACCAAAATTCGCCACATGGAAATGAGGAATAAAGGTGCCGACGATCAAGAGCAAAAACGCGTTGATGAAAAAGTAAAACAGCCCCGCTGTCACCACCAGCAGAGGAAAGGCCAACAAAAGCAACACCGGCTTGAGCAAAGTATTCAGGATGCCCAGCGCCAATGCCGCCAGTACTAAAGTCACATAACTGTTTGCATAAGTGATGCCCGGCACGATCCAGGCCGCCACTAATACAGCCAGTGTATTAACAGTCCATGTGATAAAATGTTCTAAGGTGAACAACCTCATTTAGCATTCTTGTCGCCAATGAAAAAGCCGCAAACGACAGAAACAGCGGTGATGACCAGCGCACCCAATAATGCCGGCACAAAACCATCTACTTCAAAATCCTTCACCAGATAGCTCACCAGAAACAGCAAACCGGCGTTGATGATGAAGTAAAACAATCCCGCTGTCACCAGCAGAAACGGGAGAGATAATTTGACAAGGATCGGCTTGAGCAAGGTATTCAATACACCCAGCACCAGCGCCGCCAATATCAGAGTCACAAAACTCTTTCCGTAAGAAATACCCGGCACAAAATGAGCCGCGGCCATGACGGCCAATGTATTTACGATCCACGTTACGATATATCCAGAACTAATCAATTTCATTTCAATTTTCCTCTGCTTGAGGTTGAACCATTAGATAGCAGGTGGTTGTGCCTGCTTTTATTGTTGTACGCCCCGCGCCAGCGGGTAATAAACAAAATTCTCCGTTTTTCAAACACACCGTCTCACCTCCGGCGGTCACCGTCAATTCACCCGACACCACGCCAAAAATAATGGGAACAATGTTGTTGATATAAAAATGCTGATCGCGTTTCAGCTGATATTCATCACACACGAAAGCGGGATCATTAAATAGAAAGCGTGAACTCAGTATCTTGTTCCGTGAAAACCTGGACTGGATCAGCTGAGGTTCCTGATAGCCGTAATCCAAACACTTCAGCGCTTCTTCTATATGCAGCGGACGCGATTCCCCTGTTTCCTTGCGATCCCAGTCATAGATCCGATAGGTTGTATCAGAATTTTGCTGGATCTCAAACAACATCACTCCGGCTCCTATCGAATGGATACCCCCCGGCGGGATCAGGATGGCATCCTCCGCTTTTACCGGGTTAGAGTGCAGCAGAGATCCGACATTCCCCTGCTCGACCGCGATGTTAAACATCTGAGGAGTGGTCCCTTTTTTCAATCCGGTGTATATCTGTCCGCCCTGCTCCGTGTATGTAACGAGCCACATTTCCATTTTATCAGGATGGACTTGCACGGAGATATCCGAGTGGACATCTAAGATCTTGACTAAGATAGGAAATCTGCCATTGATATCACGGGCCTTCCCCATCAATCCATCATGATGATGCTCCATCAGCCAATGAAGTGTTTTGCCGGAAAAAGCACCGTTCGCCACAACACTTTCAACTTCCAGTCTGTCTGATATCTCCCACGATTCCCCTATCGGCATCTGAGGCGGTAAAGCTTTTCCATAAAGGGTCTCCAACCGACGGCCACCCCAAACCTTCTCAACGAAGAAGGGATGAAAAATCAGTGGATACATTTCAGACATAATCACTTCATTATTCACTGCCGCGCATCGAACTCAAATCTGAATCCGGATTCTCAAAGAAACGGCCATAGTTTCTGAACTTCTGGTAACGTTCCGCGATCAATTCGTCTTCGGATTTATCTTTGAGCGATCCCCATGCTGACAACAGCGCAGTTTTTAACAGCTTGGCGGCCTCCACAGGATCATGGTGCGCCCCGCATATCGGTTCCGGTATGATTTCATCCACCAGACCGAAATCCAGCAGATCCTTCGCCGTTATCCGAAGAGCCTCAGCGGCTTTTGATGAAGCCGTGCGGTCTTTCCATAAGATGGCGGCGCATCCTTCCGGGCTGATCACGGAGTAGTAAGCGTTTTCCATGATCATCACGCGGTTGGCCACACCGATCCCCAAAGCTCCGCCGCTGCCGCCTTCACCGATCACCGCGGCAATAACAGGCACCCGTAAACAAAACATCTCACGCAGATTCACCGCGATAGATTCCGCGATATGGCGTTCTTCGGCTCCCACTCCGGGAAAGGCTCCCGCCGTATCTATCAAGGTGATGATCGGCACGGAAAATTTATCAGCCATCTGCATCAAGCGTAAAGCCTTGCGGTATCCCTCCGGATGAGCACAGCCAAAATTGCGGTAAATATTCTCCCGTGTGTCTCTTCCCTTTTGGGTGCCAATGACCATCACCGGCTGTTCCTCCAGTTTGGCGAAACCACCGATCATGGCATGATCATCGGAGAAACGTCTGTCCCCGTGCAGCTCCACAAAATCAGTAAAGATCCGTTTGATATAATCCAGACAATAGGGACGCTGAGGATGCCGGGCAATTTGAACTTTCTGCCAGGCACTCAAATTGGAATAGATCTCGTCACGGGTCTTCTGAAGGTTCTTCTCTAATTTGCGGATCTCCGCATCTGAGACGGCCTTCTTTCCCTCCGCCATCTGACGATTTCGCAGCTCCGTCAGCTTTTGTTCCAACTCCAACGCGGGGGCTTCAAAATCCAGAGTATTATTCATAATTGCCACAGTCTTAAGAGAGAGCACCCTCTCTACCATCATCGTAAATCAAAACACTGCATAAAGCAATAACTCTATGGAATTATCAATAGTTGGAAATATGCTGGCATGAGCACACATTCTTTTGATACTGTGTCTTAAGGTGTGTATAAACGGCACATTTTTTGTTTATGAAAAAATACTGTATCTTATTTCTGATTTTTACACTCTGCGGGACATCTTGTCTTTTCGCAAAAATAGATTCTCCACAAACGATTTATATATTGGATATACGTGATCTGAAAAAGGATTGGACCAAACCGGAAAGAACCCCGGAGATATGGGATACACTGCACGCTCTGGCCGCGTTACAGGGGATCGTCAACCGCGAAAAGCCTCAGTTGTACTTCAACTACTGCTCCGGATTCGGTGTGGAAACCGATGAGTTCTGGATGAACTGGTACCGGACGGAGGATGAATGGCTAAAAGAAACAGAAGTCGTTCAGTTAAAAAGTATTGAAGAAGTTTTTGACACTTTCAAAGAGGTTCCGCAGGGTCTTGTCGTCTATGATCCCAAAGTCAACTCCACATCCAACTTAGCTTCCACGGCCGCAGGAATATACGATCTGATCCCGGTGCGCTGGAGCGAGCAAACCAACTCCATTTGTCAAAAGCTTTTGGCCCGATACCACTATCCCATCAGGGAAACCTTCATAAACAGCGACGGCTCAAGCAAATTTACAGGAAAAGGAACCATCCCCGATACGGATATTCCCAGCACGGGGAGCGCCAAGTGCGACGCATACCTCTGGGCCGTAGAGAAATATATCAAAACAGGGCTGTGTGATCCCCTTTTCGCGGCCTATTATATTGATTCTTTCTGGATCCAACTGCCCAATACATCCGGACCGGATATGCATACGCTTTCCAATCATGATTATTTTATCAGTCACCGCGCCTTCTTTTTCGATCTCTCACCCTGGGCCGATGAAGCCCCAAATGATGACCTGCAGCAGCCTCTGGGAGCGGATCTTGTGACTTTCCGCGCCATCATGGATGCTCTTTACCTGCAAAACGGCGGGCGGATCCTGAAAGTGGGTGGATTCACACCCTGGCCTTTCAAATACACAGACCATGGAGCCGTCAAATGCAAACATGGCGGAGTCGAAACGGAATGGCAGTTTGGCAAAATCATTTCCCAATATAACGGCTATATGGAAGCGGACGCGGCCGGACTTTCCGCAATGGCCAACGCCTCTTTCCATACTCATTATCCTCTTCAGAAGCATTATTCCCAGCCGAATGCCAAGACCGATCTGCAAGTCTGGAAGGAGAAAGGATTTATCACAGAAGACGGCAAGGTGAAACCGGGTCTTTACGTGGGTCACTATGTGGGTGATTATGACTCTCCGGCATGGCTGTATAAAGCGGTTCCCAACTTCTTCAATGATAAGGACCTCGGCACTGTCCCACTGGGATGGGCATTCGATCCGAACCTGGCGGATCGCGCGCCGATGGCTCTTGTTTACGCCTATCAAAAAGCGACGGCTAATGACTTTTTCATCACAGGCGACAGCGGTGCCGGGTACCTGAATCCCCGTTCTCTCACTCAGCGTGACAGTGTCCCCTATCCCAGCGGATTGACTGCCTGGGCGGAACATTGCGCCCGGTACATGGAGCGCTGGGACATGAGCATTGTCGGTTTTATTATTGACGGCTCCGGTTACGCGTCCGGCCCGGAGGAGTTCGCGGCCTACAGCCGATTCAGTCCGGATGGATGCGGCACCCACTACGAACGGGAAAGCGGCATCCGGGCCGGAGGGATACCTGCCTGCAATGAATGGGATATTGATCCCAATCCCAAACTGGCGGCGCGTGACATCGCCGGAGTCAGCCAAAGATATCATAAAACCCCCGGATTTTCCTGGTGCCGTTCTATTTTGAAGAATCCGGGCTGGTATCTGCAATTATCCGAGATCCTGAAAAACGAATATCCCGACGCGCCTGTGATCGTCGTGGATCCTTATACCTTCTTTGGACTGCTGAAGCTCTCCTTTGAAACCGCGGAAAAACATTAAAAAAAACTCGGATAGATTTAGCTTTGTGCTTGCATTTTAACAAAATGCATGCTATTGTACGCATTGGTTATTTTAAATAAGGATGTCAACAATGGGCAATCGTAAAAAATTAGTGATCAGTATGCTTGGGCTGATAATGGTCGCGGCATTGGTTTGGGCGGCAGGTTCACTTCCGGTCATTACCTCTCAACCGAAAAGTCAGACAGTAAAAGAAGACAGCAGTGTGACTTTCAATGTTGTTGCTACCGGGGGGCTAAACATGGACATGGTCTGGATCAAACCGGGTAGCTTCATGCGCTATTACAAGGTGAACTCTTCGTCTGAATTGCCACAGCAGGTGACTCTGACTAAAGGTTTTTGGATGGGCAAGTATGAAGTGACTCAGGCACAGTATAAAGCTGTGATGGGAAGTAATCCTGCCAAGAATTACGGAGTCGGAGATAATTATCCGGTGTATTATGTAACATGGCATGACGCAACTAATTTCTGTGCCAAGCTGAACGCTCAGGAAAAGGCGGCGGGTCGTCTGCCGAATGGATATGAATACACATTGCCCACAGAGGCGCAGTGGGAATATGCATGCCGAGCCGGGACAACGGGTGATTATAATGTGAACGGCGCGACATTATCTGATTTAGGATGGTATGCTGACAACAGCAATTCCAAGACTCATCCGGTAGGACAAAAGAAACCGAATGCCTGGGGACTATACGATATGCATGGGAACGTATGTGAATGGTCTTTTGATTGGTATGGAGGGTATCCGTCAACAACATCATTGACGGATCCCCAAGGTGCTAGTACTGGCTCATTCCGCGTCTTGCGCGGTGGCTATTGGAAGGACGATGCGAGCGACTGCCGGTCGGCGCGACGGCGCAACAATTCCCCTGGCAACAAAGAAAACTATTGTGGGTTCCGCGTGGCTCTTTCTGCAGTTCAATAGATTGTAAGGACAAACGGATCGCGTGTTTACGGGATTTAAATATATGAAAACGACAAAAATATTAACAATATGCGCGGCAATGTGGATGCTGTGCGGAACGATATTTGCGCAGGCTCCTGTTGCGGGAAAAAATTTCAGTGTATCCTTGTTGGCCTATCAATGGAAGAAGGACGGTGTGGCTATTCCCGGGGCGACCAGTGCCAGCTATACGATCGATTCCACGAAGAGGAGCGATGCCGGAAATTATACCGTAACGGTGAGCAACAGCGCCGGCAGTGTGACCAGCAGTGCGGCAAAGCTGACAGTGAACTTAAAAGTTCCAACCATTACTAAGCAGCCAGTAAGTCAGACTGTCAATGAAGATGGCAGCGTGACTTTGACTGTGACAGTGAGCGGATCCGAACTGCGTTACCAGTGGTATAAGGATGGCTATTCCATCAACGGTGCGACAAATGCGAACTACAAGATCACCAATGTGACACCCGACGATGCAGGCAGTTATACGGTAAAGGCAAGCAACAGTGCGGGCAGTGTGACCAGCAGCGCAGCGGTGTTGACTGTGAAGTTGAAAACTCCAACAATCACTAAGCAGCCGGTGAGTCAGACGGTTACAGAAGGAAATGCCGTAACTTTTACTGTGACGGCAAGCGGATCCGAACTGAGTTACCAATGGTATAAGGATGGCAATTCCATCGATGGTGCGACAAATGCGAACTATAAGATCACCAATGTGATACCCGGCCATGCAGGGAGTTATACGGTAAAGGTAAGCAATAGTGCGGGCCTTAGAACCAGCAGCGCAGCGGTGCTGACTGTGAAATTGAAAATGCCTGTGATCACAATGCAACCGGCCAATTTAACAGTTTTAAAGGGCAGCAGCGCAACCTTTACGGTACAGGCCAATGGAACGGACATGAGCTACCAATGGTATAAAGACGGTAATCCCATCAGCGGAGCGACCAAGACCAGCTATACGATTGACAGTGTGTCGGAAAACAGTGCGGGCAGCTATACGGTAACCGTGAGCAACAGCACCGGCAGTGTGACCAGCGAAACGGCGGTCTTGACACTGAAGAAAGACGAAGTCAGTGTTCAGCGCGAAGTGAGCGTGACCGGGAACAAAGCGACCGTTACGCTGACAATCTCCAACGCTCCGAAAGGATACTTCGGCTCACTGGAAGAAGTCTGGCAGAGAAATGATCTGACTTTCAGCGACATCAGCAATGATGGTACCGCCTCGGAAACGGAAGGAGGCATGAAAGTCGGCTGGAGCGGATTTGACATGAGCGGGAATTATCAGTTCCCCGGCATTCTGACCTATACCGCGTCTGTTCCGCAAGGAACCAGCGCGACTGTGACTCTGAGCGGTCAACTGGTGATCACGACTGCTAACGGAATGGTCAGTGCAGATATCACTGCGATAAACGTGACATTTACAGCCGCGCCAGCCGCGCCGGTCATTACCGCACAGCCGCAGAGCCGGACCGTCAGCGAAGGCGACAGTGTGACCTTCAGCGTGACAGCGGCCGGAAGCGCGCCGTTGCTTTATCAATGGTTCAAGGACAATTCACTGCTGAGCGGAGCCAACGGTTCCACCTATACGATCGGGAGCGTGAAAGCGAGTGATGCCGGGACATATATGGTGATGATCAACAACACACATGGAGCGGTGATGAGTGATCCGGCGACCCTGACAGTGACAATACAGGGAGAAGCACCGGAGTTGAAACTGGAACCGGCCGGAAGCGGCAAGTGGAAAATCACCTTCACTGGAACGCTGCAGGAAAGCACGGACATGAAGAGCTGGAAGAATGTGAGCAGCACCCAGGACGGTACATATACATTCTCCCCCGCTGTCGGCAAGAAATTCTACAGAGCGGTGAAGTAGTTCAGTCACTCATTACATAACAAAGAATCCCCGATGTACAACAGCACCGGGGATTCTTTTTGCTTCGCTCACCCCCGGCTGTAATCGGATCGCCCCGTCGGAGCTTTTCAATGAACCCCTTTGCAGGGGTTTTCTAATGAGACGAGCGGGTCGCACGGTTCGGCATAACGCAAAATCCCGCAGGAATCCATTTTGAACACCCTAACGGGGTGATATGCAGCCGCGCGACCGCACGGCTGAGACGACCGAATCGGCCGTCTCTACGGGTGAAAATCCCGGAGGGATTCTGACTGAAACCCCGTCAGGGGTGATATGATAATAGCCGGGGGTAAGCGCAGCGCAACCCCCGGTAAGACGATAATATATGCCCTCACCGGGAACCGGTGACAGAACCGAACATCGGTCTCGCACCGAACGTCGGCCTCGCAAATATCCACACCCTCAAGATGCAAAAAGACGAGCGGGTCGCTCGTCTTTACAGAACACATTGTTATTAAATAAGTTATCTGTGTGTATCTGTGTCCATCCGTGGTTCTTTTTTAAAGGCGAAATCGCCATTATTGCCATAAAAGGTTTTGGATTTGCCAAAAGGCAGGATATCTGTCTTGGCAAATGTTTAACCTTAGACCTTATCAACTGGAAGTATTCCGGGATCACAGTACGGGCATTCTGATCCTGCACTGGTCGCGTCAGATCGGCAAGACAACGACACTGGCCGCCTGGGCGCTGGAACGGATCGTGACCCTGCCGGGACACACCGTCACCGTGCTGTCCAATTCCCTGCGCAACGGCTCGGAGTTCATCGGCCGCGCGAGTCTGTTGACCAAAGAGCCGCCCTGGGACCGATACGATTTCAAGATCTCGCGGCATGAGATCCAGACCGATGCCGCCGGACGACTGAGCCGGATCCTGGCGCTGGCGGCCAATCCCCGGACGGCACGCGGTTTCAGCGGCGATCTGATCCTGGACGAGATGGCTTTTTATGAGGACATCGCCGGAGTGTGGGACGCGGCCGAGCCGATCCTCTCCTCCGATCCCAAATTCCTCTGCCGGATCGCCTCTACCGGGAACGGCCGGCATAATCTGTTTTACCGCATGGTGCAGGATCCGCGATTCCATGTTTCGCGTGTGACGCGCACGGATGCCTGGCGCATGGGAGTGCCCATCCTGGATCCCTTTACCCGCGCGCCGATCACCCCGGAAGAAGCCCGCGCCGCCGCTCTGGATAAAGACTCCTACGATCAGAATTATGAGTGCGCCTTCGCGGGAGAAAACACCACTCTGCTCCGCGCGGAGGTCATCCAAGAGGCTGCGGATGCCGAAGCGGGTTTCATCTGTGCCGGAGAATGGCCGCCGGAAGTGATACGGTTCCTGAAAGAAAAATCCGAACAGGGCGAGCCGCTCTTTGCCGGAGTGGATGTGGGGCGCCGCCGCGACCGCACGGTAGTCACGGTGGTGCAGTCCGAATATGGTTTGTGGCAGGTGCGCTCGTTCCTACGACTGGAGGCGATGCGGTTGCCCGAACAGCAAAACCGGCTGGCCGAACTGCTGAGGATCCCGCGTCTGATCCGCATGGCTATCGACATGACCGGGCTGGGACTGGGACTCTATGAATACACACAGCAAATGTTCGGTCCGGACAAGGTGCGCGGCGTGAATTTTTCCTCCAGTGTTCCGGCCGGACAGCTGGTCATCCCGCGCGGCATCGGACAGCCTAAACTGAGCAGGGCGCATCCCACTGTCCGTGTGACCGAATCCATGGCGATGAATCTGGTGCGGGTCTATGAGGAAAAGAAGATACGGCATCCGCTGGATCCGATCCTGATGGACGATCTGCAGCTGCCCAGGCGTGCGGTCACCGCTTCCGGTCAGGTGAGTATTTCCGCCGAACGGGACGACAGCGGCCACGCGGGACACGCGGATCATTTCTGGAGTCTGGCGCTGGCACTGGATGCCGCCCGTCAAAAAAGCGTTTGCCCCGTGAAAAGCGGCGCGCAGATCATCCGGCCGGCAAGAAGTGTCTCCAGAGGGATGCTGCTCTAAAAAACAAAAAGGACATCTGATAAACGGATGTCCTTTTTGTGTATCTTATCCCGATGCTATTTTACCGCGGGATAGGTGACAGTCTCCAGCACGACGGGACCCACCAGACCGGAACCCGGCACAGGAGAATCCTTGCTCCAGCCGTTGTGGATCATCCAGATCTTGCGTTCGTTCTCCGGCAGATTCAAATCACCAATGACACGGTTGGCCCATGTGTTGACGATCTCCACCTCGACTGTGTTCTTGCCGACTTTTACAAAATCGGTGATATCCAAACGATGCGGCGAAGTCCAGACACCGCCCACGTACTCGCCGTTGATCTTGACCTTGGCCATCATATGGACCTCATGCAGATTGATGTAGAGAGTACCCGCCGGTTTGGCATCCAGATCAAAGGCCGAGCTGTAGCGGATCGTGCCGGAATAGTACTTCAGATCCTTGTCATTGCTCGTGTTCAGATTGATAAGTTTTTCCATTGTGACGGTCTTTTTGAAATCCATGTAGGGATTATCAAATTCCACCGTCCAGGGAGCCTCTATTGTGAAGAGCTTCTGAGCGCGCGGATAATTCAGCTCCACATCGGCTCTGGCTGCGGGATCCGCCTTACCTTTGAAAACAATGAAAACGCTCTCATGTCCGTGCAGACGCAGCGGCACGATCGTTCCCGTTCCGCTGGCTTCGTAACCGGTCAGCGGACGCATCTCGCCCGTGGTCGGATACCAGCATTCCGGACGCATTCCCTGAACACGAAATTCCGGGGAGAAGGTCAGCTCGCGGTTGCTCTGGTTGGAAACGAAATAAATATCCATTCCATTCAAAGCACGGTGAGTGTACAGCGCCGGAGTGTCCGCCGCGACACGCATATCGGGAGAACATCCCGCCACGTTCAGAGCTTCTTCCATCGTGACACCGCTCTTGATCAGCATACCTTTGCCGATCTGTTTATAGGTATCATCACCGCTCCATAATTCACTGGCCAGATTCCAGACTTCCAGATCGGCCTGGGGATAATCCTGATAACTGGGTGAACGGCGCGGCGCGGGTCCCAGGACGATACCACCCTGCTCGATCAGGCTCTTGATCTTCCTGAGCAGTTTCGGGCGCATCGTTTCCAGATGAGGCAAAACCAGTATCTTGTACTGTGTACCGTGCGGCAGAGTGAAGACACCGTTCTTCACTGTAAGGGAATTCTCGATAACGTCCGCGTTGATGTAGTCGAACTGGTAGCCCTTCGGCAGAGCCGGATCGGTGATGCCGGTCATCTTGGGCGCGTCCTCACCAATGAAATAAGCCACGTCGGCCACATTGAGCCCCTGCTGGAGGATGTAATTCACACGATGCAGATACTCGGTGAAAACATGGAGCTGGGGATACCAGGTATTGAAGCGGTTGAACTCCGTACCGAACCAGGCATTGACACCCGGCTGTCTGTCTTCATACGCCTGCTGGATGTAAACGTGCAGCAGTGTGCTGTTGATGCCTTCGGTGAAGAAACGGTCGCCGCGCGGCTTCATCACTTCGGGATAACCGGTGAACATCTGCGCGCCGGAGGTAAAGGACTCGGCCCAGATCCGCTTCTTGCCATAGATATGACCGCAGGAAGAGGACGCGCGGTTCTCGATGTCGCCCAGTGTGCCTGTGAACCAGTATTCGCCGCCGATCTCATCAGACTGGCTGCCGTATAGCAGAAACTCGCTGGGGAATCCCCAGTGGCCGTAATTTTCCAGCCAGGTCTTCAGGCCGTTTTTGTTGCTGACCTCGCGCAGACCACCTACGTAATCATAGGCCACCTTATCCGCGATGAGACGGCGCAGATCCCACAGGAATCGGTCAGATATATCCTGGCTTTGCACCACGACACCATCCAGCGTCGGCAGGAACGGGATCGGATCGTAGCCGTAGCGTTTTTTGAAATCATTAAAGAGCGTATCCGTATAATTCTGACCGCCCATTTCATAGCTGTCCTCCACCACGAACGTCCAGCACTTGCGGTCTGCCGCGGGAATACGGCGAAGGATCTCGCCCATGAAAGCGTCGAAGTGCGCCGCCACATGTTTGCGGCTCATCTTATCTACTTCCAGTCCGGTGGCTTCCTTGCTGGCGGGAGAATTTTCAACACCGGTCGGTTTCACACCGATGCGTACCACATCCCAGTTGCCGGCAGGAGCGTTCCACACCAGCTTGTCGCCGGAAAGACAGGAAGTGATGTCCAGCACTTTGCTCTTATCCACCACCTGATCGCGTTCATCTACCGGCGGCTGGACTTTCCACTGATATTCGTGCCAGTACGGCAGAGGTTCCTGAAACATCTTAGCCAGGCTCTTTTCGGGATAGCGTTCCACCGCGGCGGACGTGCTCAATTCGATCTCGGCAAGTCCGGTATTGCCGGCGTTCTTCACTACCAGACGGAAATCGGCGGAACGAGTCGGCGGAATGGAAATCACGATCGGCGCCAGCGGAGCAAACCCTACATTCAGCGCGGAATTGTAGCGGTCCAGTTTGAAATCGGATAAAGTCTTGTAGCTGCCGTCCGGCTGTTTCACCTGAAATTCCGCCCGTGTATTGATGTTGTACTTGTTCGCGTAGATCTTGACCGTGCGGATGAGTTCAGGATTCTGCAATGTCAGATCCATGGTGATATTGCCGTCTTTGTCCGCGGCCAGCTTGGTTCCGCTGGTCGTGTCTCCATCTATCAGCTTGGCTCCCTCTTTCAATTCGGGAACAGTGGTGACTTTTTTCAAGACCGCCTTGTTTTCAGGCAGGACCGGATAAGCCAGTACTTTCACATCCTGATAGTCGCCTTCAGGCTTGGCAAGCTCAAGGCTGACCTGACTGCCGCCGCTTACTTCCGTGTGAGTGAAAGTCAGATAGCGCATCGCTTGTTCGGGCTTGACCCACGGGCCGCCGGACTGGCTCCAGCCGGGAGAATTGAACATGCCGAGCTCGATATCCAGGTCAGTCGCCGTTTTCATTGCGGTGTGAAGTATCTTCCACCACTCCTCACTGCCGAACTTCACGGGGCCATAGACATCATCTTCCAGACCAATGTTGCCGATATAGGCGCGTGTGATCCCGGCCTCTTTCATCGCGTGCAGATCGTTCACCACACCTTCCGCGGAAATGTGGTCGGAGATCCAGTACCAGTAGCAGGCAATACGCACCGAACTGGGAGGATTCTTGAAATTGCAGACAACACAACCCTCATCTTTAGCGCATACTTCCGCCTTGCTGACGGGTGCGGATACTAACGCCAAAACCGCGAGAGCCAAAAGTATATTTTTGATTTTTTTCTTCTTCATAAATAATTTTTAATGATCAGTGATTCACTACAAAATTGCGAATTTGCAAAGCTGTTCCCTTGGAACGCTTGTCCGATTCTTTGGACATCTGCATTGTGAGCTGATGTTTGCCGGGAGCCAGTTCGCTTTCCAGCATATAGACCCACGGGATAAAAAGATGGGCGCTCCAATCGGTGAACGTGTTCAGTTTCTTAACAGGCGCTCCATCCACACTGTATTCAATGATGCCCGCTTCGGGACCGCAGACACAGAAAATGCCAATGGCCGTTCCCTCAAAGTCCAGTGTCAGTTTGGACTCCGGCTCACGGATCTCCAGCATCGGTACATTCACAAAACCATTTCGTTTTCCAACCTTGATCTCGGAATCCCATTTTTCCACATAGCTCCATTTATCACCCGGTACCGCCTGACGGATGTCCAGAAAATCACCATTGAAATAGCTGTGCGGATCCATCGGCTTTGCCGGGATGGGGTGCGCAGTTATCTGAGTCTGTGCGATGCCTTCTTTCCACATCAGATCCATCACACGCGCGATGGCCGCTGTGTAAAATTTATGACCAAACCAAGAGGGGTGTGTTCCGCCAAATTTCTTCCAGTCAAACTCGCCCGCTTCCATCCGCTCATACACTTCCTGACACAGGTTGATGCTGGGGATCTGGTAGTAGCTGGCCACACACTCATGATTCAGGATGACATTCGGGATGTGACCCTGACGGCAGGTTTCAATGAAAGGATCATAAATGAAATCGAGCATGATGATGTCCATCTCCGGATTGCTCAGCAGCGCATGACGGATCTCGCCTTCCATGCCGCGGATCTGTTCCACGGGCGGGAAAAAGTTCGTGTCGTCATTGACGGCCGCTTCCACAAAAAGCAGGTCGATCTTGCCCCGGCTCAGCACATCATGCTGAAGACGGAACGCGCCGGGAGTGCTGCCGGTGGAACCGATGCCGGCTTCCACAAAATCAAACTGCGTCTTGGGAAAACGCTGACGCAGCATATCCATCACCTGATTATGCCAGCCGCGCATCTCCGTAATAGAACCACCCAGGAACGCCACACGACCTTCCAGAGTCGTATCGAATTTCAGAAAAGCGTTACGGAATTTTCCGCGCAGCGTGTAGTATTGTTTGGACTGATACTGGGGCTGATTGCGGATCACAAAATCCACGATCGGCTCCGGGTTCTCCAAACTGTGCGGATGATGATCTACACCCGGCTTGACGATGACCTCCACAGAACCGCCCAGTGCCACAAAACGGGAGCGCAAAACCTCCATGTTCTTCTCATAAGGCACGACCTTGTCGCTGCCGCCGCACACAGCAAAGATAGGGATCCCCGCCGCCGCGATCGGTTTCAAGTTTTCAATGTTGATCGGATTGCCGGGGAAATAGTCCATGCCGTTGTCTTCTATGTTCCATTCCTTGAGCAGATCATTCCAAAGCTGTCCACCTTCTGTATTGGTTCCCCGGCCCGGCCATGTGAGGACATCGCACACAGGCGCGTCCAGGTACAGACACGCCACGCATTCCGGATATTTAGTGGCCCAGTTCAGCGAACACAAACCGCCGCGGCTGAAACCTTCCATCGTGACCTTTTTGGAAAGTCCCTGCTCGGTGGTCATGTACTGATAGAAGTCATGCCCCAGGCTCATCGCCCGCGGGCTGCCGTAAAGATGTGTCAGATCATAGTAAGCGACATGGAATCCTTCCGCCAGCAGAGCCTTGTCCACCGAGGGAAAGGCATCAAAAAACGCCGGTCTCCAGATCCAGGGATTCCCCGGACGGGCTTTTTGCGGAACGACCAAAATGGCATCGCGTCCCTGCACATGGAAGTCGTAGCGCGCGCCACCATTCCATTCTGATTGTTTTCCCGGAAAATCGCTCTCGATCCCGGCCCATCCTGTTACACAAAATAACAGGCTCAACATACTTACTATGATTTTTTTCATCTTATGTATTTTTAAAAAATTTTATTTATTCGCACTATTAAAACGGGAAAGGATTGTCCGTGTCAACCGGTGCCGCCGATTCTATTTCCTCCGGCTTTATTTCCTCCGGCACATACAGACGCATACTGTCATCAAAGACCTTCGCTTTGCGGATGTGGTTGGAACCCTGGATCACCAACGCTTTGTATGGAACCACGGGGCAAATATTCTCACAAGCACCGCAGCCGATGCAGACATCTTCGTGGATGTACGGGATGTAGAGATGTTTCTCCGGTTTATAGGGAAGCATCTCGATAGCCGCCACAGGACAATGTTCACCGCAGGCCGAGCAGTCTGTTTCATCCTTCTTGACCACGCACAGATCCTCACGGAAGATCGCCGTTCCCAGTTTCTCCAATTTCTTTTCTTCAACAGTCAGCGGGATCAGCGCGTCACTGGGACAAACCTTTGTGCATTCAATACATTCCTGCACACAGAAACCTTTGCTGAAATCCATGAACGGCCGCATGATCCCGCTCAGCCCCCACTCGGTGATGCTGGGTTTGAGCATCTGTGATTTACAGGTGGAAACACAAATCTGACAACCGGTGCATTTGGAGAAAAAGCGCGCAAGACTTCTGGAACCCGGCAAAGGGGTCAGTCTTTTGTCAGGCCGCGTGCCATTTACATAATAAGGACTGGCATCCGGCAGGATCTCATAAGGTTTGTCGGAATCTTCCGGCTTCGGCAGGGGCTGACTTTCCTTCACTTTTGCCGCTGTTCCAAACAGTGCCGCAAACGCCGGCAACGCTTTCACAAAAGCTCTCCGATCCATGCTTGCCGGTGTCACGGGCGTGGTCTCCGTTTCTTTCTCATCGTCAACGACCGTCTTTTTCGCAGAACGGTACCTCCATGTGAAATGCACCGCGCTCTTGCGGCAGGTACTTGCGCAGTCCAGGCAAAGCACACAGCGCGAGAAATCCAGATTCCTCCGGCGGGAGTCTATGCACTGCGCTTTGCATATCTTTTCGCAAAGACCACAGGCAATACATTTCGCCGGATTCAATTCCAGTTTGAACAGGGAATACCGGGCCAGGAATCCTAAATATCCTCCCACCGGACAAACGGTATTGCAGTAAAGACGTCCCCTCACCGCGGAAAGGAAGGAAATCGCGCACAAGATGATCAGTGCCAATCCCAAAGCAGGCAGCGCGACCGCGGCATGACCGCTCACCGAGGGAACAGAATAATTCCCGCGTGCCGCCAGGAAGTTGCTGATAGCGTTCGTTCCCTCAGACGCGGCCGGGTAAACGATACATCCAAAAATTTTACCAAAAAGCGAATACGGTTCGATCAGACCCACCAGGGCAGCACCTCCAAAGGCGATCAGCACTATCGCGATCCCTACAAAAAAAGCACGCACCTTATTCCAGGCCGGGCTAAAAGCGATCTTGGCAAAGTTCTGTTTGCAGAACACGCCCAGCCGGGTGGATTTTAAGATCTTGCTCTTTACCGGATATGTCACGAGCCAGCGGACAAGATCCATCAGGATCCCAAACGGACACAGAAAAGAACAATAAGCGCGCCCGAAGATGAGAGTCACTACGCTTACCGTGATAAACGCCGCGCCGGCCAGCACACTGCCCGTGCCCAGCAGATTCAAAAATGACGGGAGGAGCTGAGTCTTGGTCGGATGATACATATACCAGACATCCGGCAACTGATGATAGACATCCAAAAACTGGACGCTTATCGCCGTGAAAAAGACCAGCGCAAAAATCCTGCGGAACCAGCGTACAAAACGAAGTGTCATTTCAATTCCTATCTACTCTATGGAACAAAACACAGACGAACGATTTTTTCCACCGCTCATCTGTGTTTTGATTTTTGTTCTATTGATTATCACCTATGCCATGGTGATCCGCTTCATATTAATCTTCTTCAGATCCATAGTTCCAACACCGGCTTTTTCCGCCAGAGCCAGATAAGTGATCTCATCCACGGTATAAGCCTTGCCCATCTTGGCCTGTTTGGCCACTGTGGCAAAGATCTGAGTAGCCGCCACATCCGCCGCCACCATGTCGGTAGAAATGATCTGGTACTTGGCAACTGTTGTAAACTTGGGATCGTTTCCGCGAGGACCGTGCTCCAGCATGACGCGGTAAGCATCCACGATGGTCAAAGTGGTCTTCTGATAAGTCGCGAAGTCCGCAATACACTGCGGCAGATTGTTTCTGTGCCAGAACTGGCGGTCTCTGATGCAGCCCATGTAGTTCTTCAGCGCGCAGGTGATCTTCGTGCCGCTGTGGTTTTTCAGGACCGGCATGTTGATGAACACATCCGGATTGATAGCCAGCTTGTGGACATCCGCTTTCTTCAGGATGACACCCTTGGGGATCTCCTGTTCCTCGAACATGGCATCGCTTTGACCATCCACCATCTTGCCGCCGTTCTTTTCCACAGCGTCTTTGATGCCGCTCATCTTATAGCGGTTCTGCCAGTCATTTCCACAGGTCTTGTCGAAACAAAGGACTTCCTTGGCTCCTAATTCCAGGCAGATCTTGGTCACATAACCCACTAAATCAGGATCCGTAT
>JAEENR010000191.1 GCA_016283885.1 Verrucomicrobiota bacterium | reverse complement strand
GTTGACGTGCCCGTGCCGGATCAAAGGGACAACCCTCTGGGGGTTCGTAATTCGCGCAGCCGTTCGGCGTGAAATGCACGACCGGAGTCCCGCCATCTTTGCTTACACGCTCCACCAGAGCCTCACGGTCTATCGCCATAGACAATGCTTTGCGTACCAATGGATTATTTAGTGGAGGCTTCGTTACGTTGATGCGGGCGAAATAATTGCCCAGATAATCAAAAGTATGGACATCAGGCCGCTGAAGCATAATCGGCAGTAAGTCCGAGGGAATCAGCTCCTTATCCCAAAGCAGATCCACTTCTCCCTGATAATACAGATTCAAAGCGGTCACACTGGAACCAATGGGCAGCAGATCCACCAGCTCATTGCGGGTATTCGCGGCATCCCAATACAAAGGATTCTTTCTCAAGCGGATCTTATCATTCAGCCGCCATTGCTCCAGACAGTAAGGACCGCTGACCGGCAGAGGTTCCCTGCGGATCCACTGATCGGGACTCTCCTCTACCGCAAAAATGGGGACCACCGACAACGTTACCGTAGAACAAAGATCAAGAAAATAGGCTGTAACCTGTCGCAGTACCACCTGAAACGTATTGTCGTCCAACGCCTTGATTCCCAACTGAGAAGGATCCTTCAAACGTCCGGCATTAAAATCCTCCGCACCAACTACCGCGAAAAGCAAATTGGCATAGTTAGCGGCAGTCTCCGGCTTGAGCAAACGTATCCACGAGGCGGCAAAATCGTGTGCTGTAATGGGTTGACCGGTACTCCAGCGGATACCGGGACGCAAATGGAATGTATAGGTCTTGCCGTCTGGGGAAATTTCCCAACTCTCAGCCAGACAAGGAACAGGCAGCCCGGTTTGAGGATCGGGTGCGGTCAATCCGGAAAAAAGAGCCCCTACCGCGCGGATATCCGGCTGGCCGGTAATAATAGCCGGATCCAGCGACTCCGGTTCCGCACCGTTGATGATGACGATCTCGGCGCTTTCCTGACTCGAACAGCCGTAAAACAGCGCGCTGATAAGACATAAACCGCAGAGCCAGACAGGGATCGTTTTTTTCAGCATGTATGTCTTCTTAAAATGGGAACGCCGTATCCCTTACGGGACACGGCGAAATAAATTACTAAAATACATAGTTTTAGTTTTACGCTTTGCACAGCTTCTTAACACTATGACCCTGAAGAAAAGAGGCCACAGTCAGTGCAGGCGTTCCTGCCGCACCCACGGCAGAAAAGGTTTGTTATTCAGCAGGTTTAGCCGGTGCCTCTGCGGGCTGCGCGGCTTCCGCGGGAGCCGGGGCATTCGTTTCGGCCGCAGCCGTCGGAGCAGCTTTAGCCGTCTCAGGCGCAGTGGCTTCTACAGCCGTTGCTTTTTCCGTTCCCTCTGTCATAGCGGCAGCCATTTCCTTGGAAACAGCCTCTCTGTTCACGCGAGCGTAATGAGAATCCGCTACAGCCAGTCCTAATGATAAACAAAAGAAAAACACCGCGCACCACTTGGTGATCTTGGTGATGGCATTTCCAGCGCCTGCACCAAAGAGAGCGTCTGTGGCAGCGCCGCCAAAGGCAACGCCCAGACCAGCTTCCTTCTTCGGCAGCTGGATCAGCACCAAGAGGATCAGCAATGCGCAATCAACAAACAGGATGAACCTGAATAAACCTATAATAAAATCCATAATAATTAGATACTGTTCTTGACGATATCAGAGAAGCTGCGTATTTCCAAAGCCGCGCCGCCGACCAGACCGCCGTCCACATCAGGCTGACTCATCAGTTCGCGGGCATTTGCCGGCTTCACACTGCCGCCGTAAAGAATACGAACTTTCTTGGCCACTGCCTCGCCAAACATCTTGGCAAGAGTCTTGCGAATGAACAGGTGAATCTCCTGAGCCTGAGCAGAGGTCGCTGTCTTACCGGTACCGATCGCCCAAACCGGCTCATAAGCAATGACGGTCTCTTCCATCTGATCGGCGGATAAACCGGCCAGACTGCCTTCGACCTGCTTGCCAATGACCGCTTCGGCTTGACCAGCTTCGCGCTGAGCAAGAGTCTCTCCCACACAGATAATCGGCTTCAGTGCTGCCGCGTGCGCCGCAAGGGCTTTCTTCGCGATCAGAGCATCATCTTCTTTATAGTACTGACGGCGCTCAGAGTGTCCCAAAATCACATAGCGAACGGAAAATTCCTTGAGCATACCGGCATTGATCTCACCGGTGTATGCGCCATAGTTGTTTTCGTTCATTGTCTGGGCACCCAGACGAATCTGTGTATCAATGATTTTCTTAGAAACCGCGTACAGAGCCGTGAAAGGCGGACAAACCAAGATGTCCACTTCCTTCACGTTGGAAAGTTCACGAATCAAACCATCAACCAGGCTCTCAGCCTCGGCCACGGTCTTGTTCATCTTCCAGTTACCGGCAATCAACAATTTACGTTCTTTATCCATTTATAATCTCTTAATTCTTCTTGTTAAAATCTTTAATTACTTATTACCACAGCATCCGCAGCAGGTCTTTTCGGTCAGAGCCGCGACACCCGGCAGGACCTTGCCTTCCAGGAATTCCAAGCTGGCGCCGCCACCGGTGCTCATGAAGGTCACTTGAGAACCTAAGCCGGACTTATTGATGGCTTTGACACTGTCTCCACCGCCAATGATGCTCTTAGCACCGTTCTTCTGCGTGACTTCCGCCACGGCTTTAGCTACACCAAAAGTACCTTCGGCAAAGCGTTTATCCTCGAACAACCCCATAGGACCGTTCCAAAGGATCGTCTTGGCCTTGGCAACTTCCTCAGAGAACAGTTTGATGGTCGCGGGACCTACATCCAAACCGGCCACATCATCACCGCAGTCCATGCTGGAATTGACTGTAGGATTCTGCCATTCAATGATATTCTTGCCTTTCTTGTCCAGCTTATCGGTCTTGATTGGTGTGGCAACTACATCGTCAATCGGCAGAAGGAATTTCACGCCCTTGTCGGCGGCCTTCTTTAAAGCCTGTTTGGCGATATCTACTTTATCCGGTTCCACTAAAGACTTGCCCGTCTTGTAACCTTGAGCCAGGCGGAATGTGTAAGCCATAGCACCGCCGATCAGCAATGTATCAGCTTTCTCCAGCAAACGGTCGATCACCGTGATCTTGTCAGAGACTTTCGCACCACCCAGGATCACCACGAACGGACGAGCCGCGTTATCTAACTCATCACCCAGGAACTTCAATTCGCGTTCCATCAGTGTACCGGCCGCGCATTGACCGCCGCGGGCAGCAACGATCTTGGCTACACCTTCCGTGGAAGCGTGGGCACGATGCGCTGCACCAAAAGCGTCATTTACATACAGTTCAGCTACTTTCGCGAGTTTTTCGGCAAAAGCGGGATCGTTCTTTTCTTCTTCCGCGTAGTAACGGACGTTTTCCAGAAGGATCACATCGCCCGGTTGCATAGCGCCAACAGCCTTTTCAACCTTTTCACCAATGCAGGCATCCACAAAGCAGA
>JAEENR010000020.1 GCA_016283885.1 Verrucomicrobiota bacterium | reverse complement strand
GTGGATATCGGTCTGAAGCTGGAAGATATTTCCCGCAACGCATCCACTCACGCCGCCGGTGTCGTTATCGGCGCGGAACCGCTTTACAACATCCTGCCGCTGAGAAAAGACGATCACGACTCCATCGTGACCCAGTATCCCATGGGACCGGTAGGCGAGCTGGGCTTGCTCAAGATGGACTTTCTGGGACTGAAGACACTGTCGGTCATCCGCAACGCATGCGAGCTGATCGAGCGCAATCACGGCGTGAAAGTCGACATCGCCAAAATACCGCAGGACGATGAAGCCACTTACAAACTGCTGAACAACGGCGACACGGTGGGTGTCTTCCAGCTGGAATCCGGCGGGATGCGCGACCTCTGCCGCAAATTCCAGATCGGTACGATCGAGCATATCACGGCCTTGGTGGCGCTGTACCGTCCGGGTCCGATGGATCTGATCCCCGACTTCATCAACCGCCGTCACGGCAAGGTCAAGATCGAGTACATGCACCCGCTGCTGGAGCCGATCTGCCAGGAAACTTACGGCATCCTGATCTATCAGGAACAGGTCATGCAGGCGACTCAGGCGCTCGCCGGTTTCACATTGGGCAAAGCGGACATCCTGCGCCGCGCCATGGGCAAAAAAGATGTCAAGAAAATGCAGAAGATGCGTGTCGAGTTCGTGGAAGGCTGCGCCAAGGTCAACAACATCCCCGAAGCGCGCGCCAACGAGGTCTTTGACTTGCTCGAAAAATTCGCCGGATACGGTTTCAATAAATCCCACGCCGCGGCCTACGCGTTCGTGGCGTACCAGACGGCCTGGCTCAAGGCGCATTATCCCGTGGAATTCCTGGCCGCTATGATGACCAACGATATGGCCTCGCAGGAGAAAGTGCTCATCCTTATCAAAGAAGGTGAACTGATGGGGATCCGGACACTGCCGCCGGACGTCAACCAAAGCGATATCTTCTTCACCTCTTCCGAAGACAAAAAATCAGTCCTTTTCGCTCTGTCCGGCATCAAAGGCGTGGGCGAAGCCAGCATCCGCGCGATCGTGGAGGAACGCCGCCAGAACGGGGCGTTCAAATCTCTGTCGGATCTCTGCGAAAGAGTCGGCCCGCAAAACCTCAACAAGAAAGTGCTGGAAGGACTCATCTATTCCGGCGCGTGCGATTGTTTCGGCAAGACACGCTCGTCCCTGATCGCCATGATGGAGCAATCCCTTTCCGAAGCCGCCAGCAAGATCAAGGACAAGATGTCCGGTCAGGGCAGTCTGTTCGATATGCTGGCGCCGCAGGAACAAACTTCGCTGGCACCGGAGATCAAGCTGCCGGAATATCCGCTCAATGAACGGCTGGCCAAGGAAATGGAACTGCTGGGCTTCTACATCAGCGGCCATCCCATCCTTCCCTACAAAAAAGACTTCGAGAAGCTGACCACTCATACGATCCAGTCGCTGAGCGGGGAAAAGAACAAAACCATGGTTCGTGTGGGCGGTCTGGCCGGCAATGTCGCGAAAGGCATTTCCAAGAAAACAGGCAAGGATTATCTGACCTTCACCCTGGAAGATGAGAACGCCAAGATCTCCATCCTCTGCTTTGGTGAGGAATCCAGACACTACGCCAACATCGTGAAAAACGGGGAACCCTACATCGTGACCGGACAGCTCAACACGGGCGATGAGATCAAGATCTTCCCGGAAAGTGTCGCCACACTGGACGGGTTCCTGCGCGAATCCACCAAACAGGTCCAGCTGCGTCTGATCCATGAGAAGGTCACCTCGCAGACACTGGATGACCTGGTCAAACTCCTGAGCAATTTCAAAGGGAACTGTCCGCTTCTGATCGGGTTCTACTTCCCGGACGGACAATATGCCTGGCTGGAAACGGAAGAGACTTTCAACATCCGTCCATGCGCGGAGCTCAAAGACGCCGTCAACAATCTCTGCGGTCCTAAGACCTGGAGCGTCCGCCTGGAAGTGCCGGATCTGCCCGCACCCCAGCGCCGCTGGTCCAAACGAAAAGAGGAATAAATATGGAAAACGAACCCAGAATCTATAAAGAGCCACCGCCGCCCCAAAGTCCATTCAAATGGTATATGGCCAATTGGTGGCATCCACTTTGCATTCCAACACTGTTATTTCTGTGCATTTTGTTTTTTTTACTTCTTCTACCGACTGGTGTAATTAATGTTAGCGGGGCAGATTCACTTGTTCTCATATTTATTTTTCTGTGCACTGTTTTCGGTATCTTGTCGTTGTTAGCTGCATTCATCACCGGTATTATCCAGCTTTTCAAAAAACGACAGAAAATCGCAGGCTCTGTTTTCCTGGGGACTTTTATTCTGTTTTTCCTCTATTTCGCCTTAATTTTTATGCTTATAAATTCGGCTCCTCGCCCATATAAAGATGATTTTGCGGATAATCTGAAACTTCCCAATGATACAGAGCTGTTCCTGCCGTTTGAAATCGGTGTTGAAAAAGATCCCGTCCCCCCACAAAAGAACGATCTTTTTCTCTATGAAATGGACATAAACATCACAGTGGATGGTGATGAACCTTATGAAGAAAATGGTGAAACACTCCGTGAATATGACAAATCATACGGTGTAGCTTACAAGGCCGATATCTGGTGCAATCCGGGTGAAGCCGGCTCGATCTACTTGAAAGCCTTTGAAATTCCCCATGAAACACCCCTGACACGTTCACTCATCTATTTCTATTTTGGTGATGATGAAAAGGGATATTTTATAGGAGATCTGAAAGAACGTACAACGATCCAGGCACAGTATTCTAAAAATCCTGAAGAACTCTTTTGCAACACAACAAAAGCCTTTTGTATTCCAGAAGGAGAACCGGGACAATTCTACGGCGCACGTTTTGAAGTCTGGTTCAGACCCTATTCCAAAGGACCTGAACGCAAACTCTTTGAGAAGAATTTTAAAATCCAAGGCTGCAAGTCATAAACATGGAAAACGAACCCAAGGATCCACTCCCTTTCAAATCCATTGAACCCATCTACAAATGGTGGCATCCACTGATTCCTCTTGCCATATTATTCAGTGGCCGGCTATTAACAGGAACAATCTTCTACTACTATTTGGATATGGGGGAAGATAGCATTATTATTTCTTTAAACTTTCTCTTCATTTTCCCTTCCTTCGTTATCCTTTTTGCAGCTTTCATTCATTTCCTCCGTGCAAAGCGCTGGCGGGATTTTCGTTTGCTTTTCCTTGCAAGTATTATTCTTGTATGCGGTTATCTATTTCTAACTCTGGTGATTGACCTTGCTCATTATACCTAAACTCTAAAAAAGACAGGAGAGAACATAAATTTTAAAATCAAAATTACAGGGCATAAATATGGAAAACGAACCCAGAAATTATGAAGAGCCACCACCTAAACCTCTCCTTGACCGCTTTTACGCATGGTATATCGCCAAATGGTGGCATCCACTGATTCATCTTGCCATATTAGTCAGTGGCTGGCTATTACAATCAACAATCTTCAGCTACTATATTGAGATGAATGAAGAGAGCAGTATGTTCATAGACTTTCTCTTCATTCTCATTTTCTTCGTTATCCTTTTTGCAGCTTTCATTCATTTCCTCCGTGCAAAGCGCTGGCTGGATTTTTGTTTGCTTTTCCTTGCAAGTATTATTCTTGTATGCGGTTATCTATTTCTAGCTCTGGTGATTGCCTTTGCTCATGGTGATTATATCTAAACACTAAAAAGGACAGGAGAGAACAAAAATTTGGGGTGGATTATTATTTTTTCTAATACACATTTCATTTTTTTCTAATTTTTTTGTTGCATCACCTTTTCTTATTCTTTAAAATAGCTTTGCTTTGAGTGTGCGGCTCATGGCGTTCGTTGTGAACTCCGGCCTCACCGAAGTGTCTGTTAGGTAGAAATAGAAAAGATGAACAGTTACATTCAAGAGACCATCAATCTGGTCAGCAAAAGAAATCCCAATGAGCCTGAATTTTTGCAGGCTGTAACAGAAGTCCTCGGCACCATCGCCCCGGTCATCGAACGCCACAAGAAATATCAGGAATACTCCATCCTGGAGCGTATCACTGAGCCTGAGCGTCAAATCATTTTCCGTGTTCCCTGGGTGGACGATAAAGGTAAGATCCAGGTCAACCGCGGTTTCCGCTTCCAGTTCAACAGCGCCATTGGACCTTACAAAGGCGGTCTTCGTTTCCATCCCACTGTCTGCGCCAGTGTGCTGAAGTTCCTCGGTTTCGAGCAGATCTTCAAAAACGCTCTGACTACCCTGCCCATGGGCGGCGGTAAAGGCGGTTCCGATTTCGACCCCAAAGGTAAATCTGACGCGGAAGTCATGCGCTTCTGTCAATCCTTTATGACGGAACTCTTCCGCCATATCGGCCCCGATACAGACGTACCGGCCGGTGATATCGGTGTGGGCGGACGTGAGATCGGTTTTCTGTTCGGCCAATACAAGAGACTGGCCAATGAATTCTCCGGCGTACTGACCGGCAAAGGTCTCCAATGGGGCGGTTCCCTGATCCGTCCGGAAGCTACCGGTTACGGCAATGTGTACTTTGCCGCCGAAATGCTCAAGACCAAAGACCAGGACTTCAAGGGCAAGACCTGCGTGGTCTCCGGTTCCGGCAACGTGGCTCAATACACTGTTGAGAAACTCAACCAGCTGGGTGCCAAGGTCCTCACCATGAGCGACTCCAACGGCTTTGTGTACGACAAAGACGGCATCAGCCAGGAAAAACTCGAATGGGTCATGGATCTCAAGAACGTCAAGCGCGGCCGCATCAGTGAATATGTGAAACAATTCCCCACCGCGGAATATCACGCCAACGAACGTCCGTGGCACATTCCTGCCCAGTGCGCGTTCCCCAGCGCCACTCAGAACGAGATCAACGAGGAACAGGCTCAGGCTCTTGTCAAGAACGGCTGTATCCTGGTCAGCGAAGGCGCCAACATGCCCTCCACGCTGGAAGCCATCAAGACCTTCCAGAGCGCCAAGATCCTCTTTGGACCTGCCAAGGCGGCCAATGCCGGCGGTGTGGCAACATCCGGTCTGGAAATGAGCCAGAACAGCATCCGTCTCTCCTGGACACGCGAAGAGGTCAACGAGCGTCTGCACAACATCATGAAGAACATTCATGCCAACGCTTACAACACCTCCATCGAATACGGTGACAAGGGCAACTACCTGATGGGCGCCAATATCGCCGCCTTCATCAAGGTCGCTGACTCCATGATCGCTCAGGGCGTGGTGTAGAAAATTTCATCTAAGCACCTTGCTTAGAACCCAAAAGAGGAACGGTCCGCCGCTCCTCTTTTTTATTGTGCGAAGAGATGTTCGGTCTTGCGTTGGAAGGAAATATCTGATAGATTGCTTTTGTTGGTTCACCGGGGCTTTGCTTCGGGAATAGATAGAAGTCAAACAACGGGATAAAAGTTGGACAAAAAAGATACAGATCCGCTGAAAAAGTTCGCTGACATCTTGAGAGATGCCCGCATAATGGATGACTTTTTCATGAAAAAAGTCTTCGAGGACAATAAACCGGCGGTGCAGTTGGTGCTAAACATCCTGCTGGACCGGGAAGACTTGGTCGTGGAAAGTTTCAACATCAGCAAGGAATATAAAAACATCAAGGGACATTCCGTTTGTCTGGATATTTTTGCGGTGGACAAGGACGACAACCACTATGATGTAGAGATCCAGCGCAGTAACAAAGGCGCTGAGCCCAAACGGGGTCGTTACTACGCCAGTATGTTGGATACAGAAATGCTGGAAAAAAGAAAAGATTTCAACAGTCTGAAAAAGGCTTATGTTATCTTTATTATGGAAGATGACATATTCAAACAGGGTGAGCCGATCTATCCGGTGGAACGGGTTTTTACAAAGACTGGGAAACCTTTTGGTGACGAAAGTTATATCTTATATGTCAATGGAGCCTATCGGGGAAACAACAGACTGGGCTGGCTAATGGCAGATATGCATGCAACCGATCCACGGGTCATGCATTTCCCGGAACTGGCCGAAAAAACAGATTATTTGAAAAACAAACAGAAAGGAGAAGCTAGTATGAATAAAGCATTGCAAGAGCTTATCGAGGAAGAACGTAAAGAAGGACTTCAAGAAGGACTTCAAAAAGGGATTAAATTTCTGGTAGCGGCGTATCGCAAGTTAGGCATGAGCAATGAGCAAATAATAGAACAGATAGCTGCCGAGTATGAGATTTCTCAGAGTGAAGTGGCCAAGTACGTTTACGCTGTTTAAGAAATAAACAAGGCTTTACAAAAGCTTATCACGGAAGAATATAAAGAAATTAGCAAAAAAGCATCTAATATACTCATGCTGAGTAAGTAATCATCTTCTGATTTTAGAAATTCAAAATCCTCAGAGAATACCTCTGAGGATTTTTTTAGTTCTTTTAAAGACCACCCTTACTTCTACTCGATCTCGCCGGTCGTCTGGACGGTGATGCCGATGGCGTATTCCAGATTCGCCAGACTGACCGAGTAATTCCGCAAAGCGTTCACCCAAGTCGTCCGGGCTTCTGTCAGTGATGTTTCCGCGTCCAACACATCCAGCTGAGTGCCGCTGCCGGCCGCTTCCAGAGCATTAGCCAGACGCAGAGCCTCTTCCGCCAGTTCCACGTTCTTTTCCTGGGATTCCAAGGTCTCCTTGGCCTCGATAAAGCTGGAATAAGCACTGCGGACTTCCACCTCGATATCGCGCACTTTAGCGGCTAACTGCTCTTCGGTCTTGGAAAGATTTGCCTTGGCTATATCCACATAACCTTTTGTCGCGAGACCATCGAACAGATGCCAGTTCAGCTCGCCGCCGATCACCCATCCGTGATAAATATCGGTCAGATCCGTCCTGTAGGAAGGGCTGGTGCTTTGATACCCGCCATAACCGTAAATACTCGGAAAGTAACCACCTTTGGCCATCCTGATATTTTGCTTGGCAATGAATTCCGTCTCGCGCAAGGCTCCCAGTTCGGGACGTTTCTCGATAGCCTGAGCCATAGCTTCGCTGAGATTGATCTCAAAGGGCTGAGCCTCCAGTTTGCCGGACAGTTTCAGCGGGATATCATCCCACACAGTTTTGGGGATGTTATATCCCAACAGGTTGCACAAATCGTTTTTGGCAATGCGGTAATCATTGCGCGCCGAAATCAGAGGCGGCTTGGCGTTGGCCAGCTGCACTTCCGCACGCAGTACGTTGAATTTGGGTACGGTCTGGGCTTTGTACCGGCGCTGTTTGTCTTCCAGTTCCTTGGTCAGCAGCTCGACCGATGCTTCATTGACCTTGATCTGTTCCAGAGCCAGCAGCACATCATAGTAACGTGTCTTCACCTCAGTCAGCACAGCGGCGATCGTAGCGCGGTGCGCATAGATAGCCTTATCTTTTAAGTGACTGGCGATCTTCAGGGAAGCGGCGATTTGGCCGCCTTTGAAAATCTGCTGCTGCACGACGATGCTGGAAGTCCAGGACTCGGTCGGAATGGCCAGCGTTGATCCCGGCGTCCGTTCGATATAATCATCCTGCACCTGGTCAACACCCATTTTGCCAACGACTTTGGGAATCACGATGGCCCGGTTGGTGATCGCCTGGCCTATAGCCGATTCCACATCAAATTGGGATTCCTTGATATTACTGTTATTGGCCAACGCGATATTGAGACATTCCTCCAGGGAGAGCGGTCTGGAAAGCCACTCCGGCATATCCGCGGACATCAAAGCCGGAGCATTTGTCGTGGTCACAGACTGCGAGGGAGCGTTTGTCTGAGCCGTTACCTGAGCAGGGGCAAACATAAACATCACCGCGGCCGCGGCTGCCCACAAGCTGTATCTGTTTTTCAACATATTCTTTTTCAAATTATTGGCTGTTTTTTCAGTGTTCGCCAAACAGCAACGGGTAAGGTTAATATTTTTCGTCCAAAATATCAATAAAACATTCTTCCAATGATTTTTCTCTTCACGCAGTTTAAATTTGTTTTACCTAATAAAATAAGGCAGATAATAAATTTTTTCCCTAGGCGTAATTTAACTTGTCACAGTCATCCTCCGCGGTTAAAATATGCGGTGATGCCAGACCAGGAACTGGCACTTCATAAAGGTGAAGATATTCTTCCCTTTCAACGAGAAATGATCATTTTATCATGCAAGAGATCTGGATGCTGATCAACGAGATGTCGCCATATCTGCTTTTGGGATTTGGCTTTGCAGGACTGCTGCACACTTTTGTCCCGGCCACGCTCTACCGCCGTTACCTGGGCGGCAATGATTTCCGCTCCGTGCTGTGGGCGGCCATGGTTGGTGTACCACTGCCGCTTTGCTCCTGCGGTGTGATCCCCACAGCGATGTCACTGCGCAAGGAAGGAGCATCGAAAGGTGCCACGACCTCATTTCTGATAGCGACACCACAGACAGGCGTTGATTCCATACTGGCCACCGCCTCACTGCTCGGCATCCCGTTTGCCATCCTCCGACCCGCAGCGGCACTGGTGACGGCTCTCGCGGGCGGGCAAGCAGTCAATATGGCTACACGCAACGATCCAGCTGAGAATGTCTGCCAGCAGTCAGAACAACCTTCAGAAAAACTGTCTTTCGGACAGCGCTGCATAGAAGCTCTGCGCTATGGTTTTGTAGATATGGTACAGGACATCGGGCAGTGGCTGGTGCTGGGACTGGTCATCGCGGGACTCATCACCGTCTTTGTGCCCGACGATTTCTTCCTGAAATTTGCCGACACACCGATAGTCTGTATGCTCATGATGCTTGCCATATCCATACCAATGTATGTGTGCGCTACAGGCTCCATCCCCATCGCTGTTGCCCTGATGCTCAAGGGTATCACCCCGGGCGCGGCTCTCGTGCTGCTGATGGCGGGTCCCGCTTCCAATATGGCTTCCATACTGGTCATCCGCAATGTACTGGGATGGAAGACACTGTTGTGCTATCTCCTCTCTATTACTTTCGGTGCCATCGTGTTCGGTTTAGGAGTGGACTATCTGCTGCCCCGTGAATGGTTTACGAGTCATCTCATCCAGTCATACGCTTCCTGCCACGAGTCACCTGTCCTCTTCAAAACCCTGTGCAGCATTGTGCTTGGCGGTCTGCTCGTATATACATTTATCAAACGATTTACACCCATCAAAAACAATCAAAACGATCAAACAATGGGAAAACGACAATTCAAAGTGGAAGGCATGATGTGCAATCACTGCCGTGCGAATGTGGAAAAAACGCTCCGTCAGCTGGAGGGTGTCACGAACGCGGAAGTCGATCTGGCCTCCGGCATCGCCACCGTGGAAGGCTCACTCAGCAATGAGGAAATCATCAAGGCCATTACAGAGATAGGCTATTCCGTGACAGAGAAATAGCAGACTGCAGCACACGCGGGCTTGTCTAAGCCGCCCCCGGTGGTTAAAATAAGCGCTGATGACAGGTAAGGAACTGGTTCTCGTAAAGATAAAAGATATCCTTCCCGCTCACCGGGGGGTGGCTGTTTTTTTGGAAGCCGAAAAGAAACTCTTTGTGATCCAGGTGGATGTAACCGCCGGGTACATATTGGGAATGCAGTATATTGGCCAAAAATCCGAGCGCCCCACAACTCACGATCTGATCGCTAACTTCTTTGTCGGCTTCGGTATCGAAATGATCCGCACCGTGATCACAGATATGCAGGATGATGTTTACTATGCCCGCATCACCCTGAGCCAGCAGAACGAACTGGGCCGCAAGATCGTGGAGGTGGATGCCCGCCCCAGTGACAGTATTATCCTGGCACAGAATCTTGGAAAACAGGTATTTATCCTGCGCTCACTGCTGGATCGCCTGGAAGATGTGAGAAAAATCTATAACGACCTGAAAAAAAAGCAATCCTGATACCATGCCCGAATCTCAAACACCCTCCCCGGTTATCGTCATTTTCGGTGATGACGAGTTCACGATCAAAGAACGCGGCCAGCAGGTCTTCTCGCAATGGCAGGCACAGTTCGGCAGCAATGACGCGGAGATCATAGATGCCGCCGCGGGTACCGTTGGCGAAGCGGAAGAGGCTCTGGATCAGCTGGAAGGAGCACTGCTGACACTTCCCTTCTTTGGCGGGGTCAAGCTGATTTGGTTCAAAAACTGCAGCTTTCTGGGTGAGGACCGCACAGCCGGTTCCAAAGATGTCACAAACAAACTGACGCGGTTGGCGGAAATGCTTAAGAATTTCGATTTCAAAGGGATCCGTCTGCTCATCACATCCGGCAAATTCAGCGCGACACGGACCTTCTACAAGGTAATGGCCAAGATCGCGGAGATGGAAAAACATGAAACTATTTCCAACAAAGACCGTGACTGGGAAAGCAAAATGGAAGCCTGGCTGATCGAAACCGCCCGGCAAAACGGAAAAACACTGGATCCCAATGCCTGCCAGACTATGGTGCTGTTCGTGGGAGCCAACCTGCGCCAGATGAACAGCGAACTGGAAAAACTGATCATCTACACAGGCGAGCGCACCCGGATCACCGAGCAAGATGTGCTGGCACTGGTCACCCGCGGCAAGCAGTCCAAGAGCTTCGCGCTGACCGATGCGATCGGCAACCGGGATCTGCCCCGCGCGATCCGTCAGCTGGATAATGACCTGACCGAACTGAAGGCAGATCGCAGTATGAGCGAGGTCGGCATCCTCTACGGCATCATCAGCAAGGTACGCACCATGCTTCTTCTGCATGAAATGATAGAACACGGCTATGTATCTGGAGGTAAAGTCAATATTCCCGATGGCATCCTGCCAAACGATAAAAAATTCAACCCGGCGCTGATGCACCCCTTCATGGTCAAACAAAACATCACACACGCGAAAAAGTACACCTCCGCGGAATTGGTCCACGCGATGGAAACCCTGCTGGAATGCAACCGCAAGCTCGTCTTCAGCGGCGGAGACCCCGCTCTGGCGCTGCAGCAGGCCGTGATAGATATCATCCGCCGTTCCTAACCCTTTCTAAATCTACAAGCCGCTATGAATCCATTTTTTGAAAAACAACTCCTCTCTGAAGAAGAGCCGCAAAAAATAAAACTGCTCTACAAGCGGCTGGAAGAATCCGACCCCGCCATCCCGCGGATCCTGAACGAAATGTCAGAAACGCAGATCCGCTGTCTCATCAGGATCATTACCAGCTCTCATTTCTTCCTGGAAGAACTCGTGCAGCACCCGGAATGGCTCAAGAAAAACCTCTTTGACGAGATCGAGCTGCGGACTTCGATGCCTGTCAGCACATTGCGTCACGAGTTGTCCGAACTGCTGGTGGAGGAGATAGCCAACCGGGATTTCGAGGCGACAGGCCGGCTGCTGAGAGAATTCAAACTGAAGCATATCTTCCGCATCGCGGTGCGCGATCTCAATAAACTGTGTTCCACGGAGCAAATCCTCCTGGAACTTTCCAATCTGGCAGATCTCTGTCTCCAATCCGTTTTTCGTCTCAGCTGGCTGCAGCTGACCGAGAAGATCGGCGTCCCCTACTATAAAGACGGCGACGGGAACTGGGTGCGCAGCGACTTCAGCATCATCGGTCTGGGCAAGCTGGGCGGACAGGAATTGAACTACAGCTCGGATGTAGATGTCATTTTCATCTATTCGGAAGAAGGTTTCGTCTTTAAAGAAACTCCCGAACCCGGCGACATCCCCGGCAGTCATGCCCTGAACAATCATCAATTTTTCACCCGTCTGGCCGAAAGCATCATCTCGGAAGTCAGTAAATCGACTCGTGACGGCTGGCTCTACCGCATCGACCTGCGACTGCGTCCCGAAGGCAGCGGAGGGCCGCTGGTCCGTTCCCTGGAAAGTTATGAGAATTACTATGCCCAATGGGGACGCACCTGGGAGCGCATGATGCTGATCAAGGCGCGTTATGTGGCCGGCTCATCCAGTCTGGCCGCGGACTTTATTGACATGATCCAGCCTTTCCGTTATCCCCGCAGCATCAGTGAGCAGGTGCCGGGAGAAGTGGCGGAAATGAAGGACAGGATCGAAAAAGAGGTCGTCAAATCCGGTGAACTCCAGCGGAATGTCAAGCTGGGGCAAGGCGGTATCCGCGAGATCGAATTCATCGTCCAAACCATCCAGGTGCTCCATGCCGGAAGAATGCCCTATCTGCAAGGCGGGCAAACCCTTCTGCTATTGGAAAAACTGGCTGCTTACGGCCAGTTGTCCACATCGGATTCTCTGCTGCTGATCAAGGCTTACCGCTTTTACCGTGATGTGGAACACCGTCTGCAGATAGAAGAAAACCAGCAGACCCACACCCTGCCGCAAAGCCCCGAACGGCGCCAGCGTCTGGCTCTGCTGACAGGTTTCAAAAACACGAAAGAATTCGACAAACAATGTGAACTGTTCCAAAAGGAAGTCCGCCGTGTGTTCGAGAAGGTCATCCACTCCGAAAACGCCGCGGATTATCAACTGGATGATCCCGGTCACAACGCCTCGCAAAATATCTCTCTGACTCTGCCTCCGGATTTTGATGACTACGAAGGGGAATGGAAAGACCTGCTGGTGCGCATTGGATTCAAAGCGCCGGAAGTGGCTTACAAACTGATCCGCACCTTTGTGACGGGTCCCGGCTATGTCCATGTATCCAAGCGCACTGTGGAATTAGGCTGGAAACTGCTGCCGCGCATCTTCCAGCTTTGTCCATCGGAGCAGCGCATCCGTCTGCTGCTGGAGCAGCCCGGCTTTCAATTCAATATGCGGGGACGCCGCGCCGTGCGCATCTTTTCCGATCCGGATCGTGTTTTGGCGCGTCTGGACAGTTTCATCCAGAATTACGGCGGCCGCCAGGGGCTTTACGAAAACTGGTTTTCCTCCCCTTTCACACTGGACTTGCTACTGCTGCTGTTCGACCGCTCCGAGTACCTGGCCGAGATCGCCATCAAAACTCCCAGTCTTTTTGAAGAGGTCATGGATGACGGACAGATCCGGCGCTTCAAAGACGAAAAAGAGATCCTGCGGGATCTGGAATACGGTCTGGAGGACGAGGATCAGCATCAATGGATCCGTCTGTACCATCGCGCGGAGCTGATGCGCATTGCCCTACGCGACCTGATGGGGCTGACCGATTTTACCCAGAACCAGACCGAGATCAACTCCCTGGGCGATGCCTGCATCCAGTACGCGCTTAAAGTCGTCATGAAGAAATTCCACCTGAAAAAGCCGCCTTTTGCCGTCATCGGCATGGGGAAACTCGGCGGACGGGAGCTGACTTACGGCAGCGATCTGGACATCATGTTCGTCTGTCCGGCCCGGTGGAAAAGCACCACCAAAGTCCAGAAAATGGGCTTCATGCTGACAAACCTGCTGAGTATGAAAACCGCTCTGGGCAGCGCTTACAAAACAGACTCCCGGCTGCGGCCCGACGGCGAGAAAGGCATTCTGGTCAACACCCTCACCCGCTATGAACGCTATTACCGGAACCGGGCTCAGCTCTGGGAAATACAAAGCCTGACCCGCGCGCGCGTCATCTGCGGCGATGTGGAGACCGGCTTCCAGTTCATGGATATGGCGCGCAATATGACCAACTTCACCATACCGCGCCGAAAAGTGGCCGCCTACCGGGACGACTGGAAAAATACTATCCTGCAAATGCGCCTGAAGGTGGAAAAAGAACGCACCCCTTACGGAAAAGATCATCTGGCCTTCAAAACAGGCACAGGCGGGCTGATGGATGTGGAATTCCTGGCGCAGATGCTCAATATGGAATACGGCTGGTTCCAGCCCAACACACGCAAAGCCCTGCGGCTGGCGGCCAGTCAGGATTACTTGAGCGGCAGCGATGCCCAGACGCTCATCGATAACTTCGACAATCTGATGTATCTGGAAAAAGTGCTGCGCCGCTGGAGTTATGAAGGCGAATCCGTTCTGCCCGACACGGACGCTCCCCTGCTGCGTGTGGCCATCCGCTGCGGTTTCAATAACATCGAAGCGTTCCTGAACGCCGTCCGCAAATGGAGAACGGACATCCGTGAAGTGTACACACGGCTGACCGGCCCGGATACCGAAGAACCGGTCTAAACCACTCTTTCACATTTTTTCACGAAAACAAAAAAAGCGTCCTCGTAAAAGGACGCCTGCTAAATTTATTTTATAAAATCACTCTATTTCTTTGCAGCTTTCGGCGGGATGATGGCATCCTTGGCCGCTTTGGCAAATCTGAACTTGAGGACCTTGCGGGCGGGGACCTTAACAGGCTCTCCTGTTTGAGGATTACGGCAAACACGGGCACTGCGGTTCTGAACTACAACTTTACCAATTCCCGGCAGAGTAAAGCCGTTCTTGGCATTCTTGTAAGTCAATTCGGTGATCAGGTCGAGGACTTCCGCAACTTTCTTCTTTTGCAGTTCAGTCTTCTCTGCGATACCGGCAATGATCTGTGTTTTGGTCAAAACCGCGCTTTTGGCGGCGGCAGCAGCTTTCGGGGCTGGTGCTTTTGTTGCTTTCGCCGGTTTTGCTACTTTTGCTGTTGTTGTTTTAGCTGTCTTAGCTGGTTTCGCCGCTTTGGCAGCCTTCGCTGGTTTCTTTTCTGCTTTAGCCATATCTCTTTCTGCGTTAAGGTTAACGTTATCGAACGAGAACGTCGCCAATTTCTATACGATTTTCAAGAGTTTTTTCAAGAAAAATTTTCATTTTTTTTGATTTTTCTTTATTTTTCCTTGATTCAGACACCTTTTTTGGGTCTCGCGCCGAAAATAGCCGTTCCTATACGCACTAAAGTAGAGCCTTCCTCGATGGCTACTTCAAAGTCATCGCTCATTCCCATGCTCAGTACCGGCAGCGGCGCTCCCAGCTGATCTTCGCACTGCTTCTTCAAATCAGCCAGACGGCGGAACATGGGCCGCGTCTTTTCCGGATCGGCTGCCCAGGGCGGGATCGCCATCAGTCCATGGATCTCCAGACGACTCAGCGCGTTCAGACGCTCCAAATCGTTCAGCACTTCCTCCGGTTTATAGCCGAACTTGGTCGCCTCGCCCGCGATGTTCACCTCCAGCAGCACCGGCAGACTCTTATATTGTTTCTCGGCCATGCGGTTCAGCTCCTCCGCCAGCGCGTAAGAATCCACGCTCTGCACCATCTCGAAACAGTGGACAGCGTCCCGGCATTTATTGGATTGCAGATGTCCGATAAGATGCCAGTGCAGCGATGATGGACACTGCGGGATCTTGAGTTTACCTTCCTGGACACGGTTTTCCCCAAAGAGCGTGATCCCGGCCTCAGCCGCTTCGCATACCGACTGCGCGGGATGGAATTTGCTCACCGCCATCAGACTGACTTCGGACGGATCCCGCCGGACGCGTTCACAAGCCTGTCCGATCCTCTGCCGGATGGAAGCTATATTGGATTCGATACTCATAGCGTGGAAACAAGGTCTCTGGAACTAGCTGCCCGGATGCTCCGCCGGCAGCGCTTTCAGATCTTCGGGCAGGTTAGTGGCCTCAAACGTCTCCACATTCAGTTTCACCAGACTGTACAAGGGCATTCCCGGCGTGAACTTGCCGTCCGAGCGATCCACCAGCATGGCCACACCAACCACTTCACCTTTAAATTGTTTCACGATCTCGATCGTTTCAGCCACTCGGCCTCCGCGGGTCACGACATCCTCCACCACCAGCATCCGTTCACCGGGGGCGATCTTGAATCCGCGTCTCAGCACCAGCTTGCCGTTCTCCTTTTCCGCAAAAATGAACCGGCATCCCAGCTGGCGGGCCACTTCCTGGCCTATTACCAGACCGCCCATCGCCGGGGCGATCACCGTGCGCACATTCAGCCCGCGCAGTTTTTCCGCCAGAGCCGCGCCCAGTTTTTCTACGACCGGCATCTCCTGCAAAGCCAGCGCGCACTGGATATACTGGCGGCTGTGCAGACCGCTGCGCAGGATAAAGTGTCCTTCCAACAGAGCCTTTGTCTGTCTGAAAATGTCTAACGTCTCTTCGTTCGTCATACCGATGAGATTATGCCACCGGCTCCCATAAAGGCAAACATTTACTGCTTCGCCTGAAATAAAGTTATCTTTTTCAATGATATCCGCATTTATTAACTTGATAATCATTCAAATATTTGCTATGTTATCTCTGTTCGGTGCCGGTGTGATACCGGTGAATAAATTATTATATATTAAAATTATGCATTGGAATAAAAGCATTATAGTGGGTACTGTCGCGGCAGTATTGTTTTCAACCTCAACCCTTCTGGCCGGAGACGCGCCTCTCATCATAAAACAGCCTGAGAGCCAGTTTATCCGGGTCGGCGACAGCGCCACCTTCAGTGTCAAAGCCGTCACACCGAAACTGGAAACTCCCGTGGAAATGGTTTGGATCCAGCCCGGCTCTTTCTTTATGGGCAGCGATGAGGGTGAAGAATATAGAAGAGACAATGAAACCCGCCATGAGGTGTTCTTGACCCAGGGATTCTGGATGTCGAAATTTGAGATCACCGAAGCTCAGTATAAGAAAGTAATGGCAACATGCCCCAGCGAAAATGGTGATAATATGCCGGTATGCTATGTCAGCTGGGAAAACGCGATGACCTTCTGCGAATATCTGACAGATCAGGAAAGGAAAGCCGGCAGACTTCCTTCCGGCTATAAGTATGCCCTGCCGACAGAAGCTCAGTGGGAATATGCCTGCCGGGCGGGTACGACCGGTATGTATAATGTTGACGGAGATGTCTATGAGATCGGCTGGTTCAGTGGAAACAGTGAAAATGTCATACACGAGGGCGGTCAGAAAAAACCGAACGCGTGGGGGCTCTATGATATGCACGGAAATGCCTGGGAATGGTGTCGGGATTCTTACTGGCCTGATCTGGGAACATTGCCTGCAGTTGACCCGTACATGTTTCAAGACAATGAAAGTTATATTGATGTCCGTGTTTCACGGGGCGGCAGTTTTACCGAGTCAAGTGCTGGTTCTCGTTCCGCGAGAAGAGATTATTATGGAAAAACGAGAGCAGATCGTGACTTTGGCATTCGCTTAGTCCTTGTTCATGAATGATCATATCCGTTAGAACCTCAAACGATAATATCAAAACAAGAGGCATCAAGATATGAACATTAAACCTATAACCCGGACAGCCGGCATCATCATGATGACGCTGTTGATGAGCTCTGCCGGAGCTGCCTATGCCGACAGCGACGGACTGACTTATCAATGGTATAAAAACGGCGAACCCATCCCCGGCGCGAACCAGGCGGAGTACACCATCGCGAAAGTTACCGACGCGGATGAAGGAGCTTATGCCGTAGTGGTATCCAACGAATACGGCGAGACTCTGAGCTATGCCGCGTATCTGACCACGATCGGAAACTTATCCTATCAGTGGTACAAAGACGGCGAACTCATCCCTGGCGCTACAAACAGTGTCCTGGAGATCAATGAAGTCATCGGTGAAGACTATGGCAGATACAGTGTCGCTGTTTCCAACGCAAACGGTGAGACATTGAGTTATGCAGCGTACCTGGAACCTTACCCCGGCGGTGATACTCTCACCTATCAGTGGTACAAGGACGGAACTCCGATCAAAGGTGCGACTCACTCCGATTATACCATCCGCAATGCTACGCTGAAAGACGCGGGAAGTTATTACGTCACTGCGACTGTCGAAACCGGTTCCGTGACCAGTGATACGGCGCAGCTGGATGTCGCGAAATGGAAAGCTTCTGTTATCGCCAAGGATGCGGATCGTCTTTACGGCGAGAAGAATCCCGAATTCGACTACAGCATCATTGATGAAACCGGCAAAATAGTCAACCCCGGCGGCAAACCGGCCTTGACCACAACAGCGGTGGAAACCAGCCCCGTAGGCAAGTATCCGATCAATGCCTCCGCGGGAACTCTGGATGACCAAAAGTATGAATATACCTTCGTGGACGGCACCCTGGTGATCGACCCGGCGAAACTGACGATCTCGGTCAACAATGCCAAAGTCTATGACGGCACGGCTATGGTCTCGGATCATACCCAGGCCACCGCCAGCGGCCTGATCCCCGGAGATTCACTGATCGCGGGCAGCTTCACCTCAAGCGGCAGCGATGCAGGAAGCTACAGCTATCCCTCGACCGCTGTGATCTCGACTCCGTTCAATACGGCAACGGGCATCAGCAATTACGAAGTGACCTATTCCGCTCAGCAGATGATCACTCCCGCGCCGTTGACCATCACCATCAACGACAGCAAAGCTTTTGACAACTCGGTACTCGTTACCGACTACACCAAAGCGGTTGCCAGCGGCTTAGTCGCCGGAGACGCTCTGACGGCGGGACAATTCACCACCGGCGGATCGGAAGCGGGAACCTACATCTATCCGGAAAGTTCCTCGATCACTGTTCCGTTTGAAACGGAGAACGGGATATCCAACTATACCGTCACTTACAGCGCGACCCAGAAGATCACCTCTGACGCTCCGCAGATCACCTTCACTGTTCATGGAAATATCATGAAGCTCACCTTCACCGGACTGCTCTATGAAAGTGATGACGCGATCCACTGGAGACGGGTCGAAGGGGCCAAAGACACTTTTGAAGTGGATATGACCCAAAGCAAGAAATTCTATCTCAGCGCGGTCGAAAATTAAAAACAAGCTGAGATAAAAAAACACAAGACGCGGTTCGTTGAAAAACGGACCGCGTTTTGTTTGGCGAACATCATATAACCTCTTGTCTTTTGAAAAGATATTTGCTACTTTTCACCTCTGGTGACAGAAAGTTGTCTGTTATGAGTAAGAAGCAAAACTTAAAATTGTATGGGGTCTGCCTTGCGGCAGCCGGTTCACTATTTCTGAACAATCAAGCTCAAGCCGCTGTAGGCGACAGCTTTATCTCAGATGATAACACCTTTAAATTCACAGTTCTGACCGAGGAAGGTTCCACCGGAACGGTCAGTGTGATTGCGGCTAACAAGTATATCGGAACCGAAGTTGTGATTCCGTCCACAGTCAAGTACAACGACATCACCTACACAGTGACGACTCTGGGTACCACCGCGTTTTATAACTGCACATTCATCACCAGCATCACGATCCCCGATACTGTCACAACGATGGAACGCCACGCGTTTGCTTCGTGCGAAAGACTGACCGAGCTGGTCATCCCCGACAGTGTCACCAAGATCGACCAGAACATGGCACGCGATGCCAAAAATCTGACCAAAGTCACTCTTTCCAAGAACATCACCACGATCTCGACCGCTATGTTCTATCGGTGCTCCAAACTGAACAACCTAGTGATCCCGAACAGTGTGACGAACATCGAATACGAAGCCTTCTGCGGATGTACGTCTTTGACGGATATCACCATCAACAGCGGTGTGTTAGCTGTCGGCAACAACGCGTTCGGCGGATGCACCAGTCTGGCCAGTCTGGCATTTCCCGATGGTCTGAAGAAGATCGATGGCGGCGCGTTCTCCGGCTGCTCCAATCTGAGCGATCTCCAAATCCCGGACAGTGTGACCGACTTCGGATATCAGATGTTCTACGCGTGCAATAAATTACCATCTCCTCTGCTGAGCACAGGCGGCAAGACTCTGATTTATTATTCCGGAACCGATGCTTCCTATGCGATTCCTGACGGGGTGACATTCATCGCGCCCTGGACGTTCAAAGATAACACCACTCTGACCAGTGTCACCCTCCCGGACAGCGTGACAAAGATCGGACAGGAAGCCTTCTACCACTGCACCGGTTTGACCAGCATCACTCTCCCCGACGGTTTGACAGAGATCCAGAACGCTGCGTTTGCCGGATGCACCGGTCTGCCCAGCATCACGATCCCGAACGGGGTGACTCAAATCAACTACTCGACATTTGGTGATTGCACCGGTTTGACCAGTGTGACATTCCCCAATAAGCTGATCGAGATCGGAGATGAAGCATTCCACGACTGCACGGGTTTGACCACTATCACGATCCCCGACAGTGTCGAGACGATCGGATACAGTGCGTTTGCCAGATGCTCCGCTCTGACCAATGCTGTGATCCCCGATACCGTAAAGGATATTTACGGATTCGCTTTCTACGACTGTAACAGTCTGCCAGACGTTCTGTTCAGCACCGGCAGGAAAATACTGGTTCGCTACGCTCCCGGCAATCCGGAGGCTGCCTACACGATCCCCGACAGCGTCAACTATGTCGCGGGTACCGCGTTCGCCCATTCCGAAAACCTGGTCAGCGTCACCATCCCCAACAGTGTCACAAGACTGGGTGATGCCACTTTCTATTGCTCTGAAAAATTGGCCGGCATCACGATCCCCAGCAGTATCACTCTTATTCCGTCACAGATGTGCGACTCCTGCTATGAGCTGACCAGTGTCACCCTTCCCAACACCATAACGGAAATCGGCTCTAGCGCGTTCTCTTACTGCACCAGTCTGCCTGCTATCACGCTCCCTGACAGCATCATTGAGGTTTGGGACAACGCGTTTGCCGGCTGCGAAAGTCTGACTTCTTTGGTCTTTCCTCCCAAAATCACTGTGATCCATTGCGCCGTGTGTGCGAACTGTATCAGTTTGACCAGCGTCACGATCCCGTTTGGGGTCACCACATTGGAAGAACATTGCTTTTCTGAGTGCACCAGTCTGCCCGCTGTCTCTCTCCCAAACAGCGTGGAATATGTCGGGTTTGACTCCTTCGGTTACTGCTCCAGTCTGAAGGATGTCTCCATCCCGAACAGTGTGACTGTGATGGAT
>JAEENR010000190.1 GCA_016283885.1 Verrucomicrobiota bacterium | reverse complement strand
GTGGATCCTCTACTGGATACCCAATTTTCTGTTCCAGTCCGTCGGGCTGTTCCTGCTTTGGAAGGCCAACCGCGGCATCGGATAACACCTTAAGCGTCATCAATATGTTTCATCACAATGGGCACTGATAAGATTTTCTTTATTATCGCGATACTCGGCTACGGGGTCACGGCAGCCTATTCCGTCCGTTTGTGGAGGAACCGGTTCCGCCACGATCTTCTGCCATGGGGTGCCATTCCGTTGATCGCTTTCGCGGCGCATACCCTGGCGCTGATCCTGCGCGGATTCTCTCTGAGTTCCTGTCCGATCCATAATCTGTTCGAGGCGTGCATGTTCATTGGATGGACGCTTTCGCTGGGATCGGCCATCGCACTTTTCTTTTCTAAACTCCGTTTTCTGACGACTTTCCTTTCTCCGCTTTTGTTCCTGCTGGGCTTGTTCTCTCTGATCCCGGCACTGGATCAGCCCCGTGTGGTCCCGCTGCCTCAATGGGTCAGTCTGCACGCGACTTTCGCTTTTCTGGCCTATGGAGCCTACGGGATCGCTTCCTCCACGGCCGCCATGTATCTGATCCAGCACCGAGGCCTGAAAAAGAAACAGCTCCCCGCGCTTACACGCATCCTACCGCCGGTGCAGAGGATCCGCGCCTTTGCCTACGGGATGCTGCTGACAGGAACACTGTTCCTGACGATCGGTTTGTGTGTCGGCATCCGCGGACATTATCAGGAGACCGGCATCTGGATCGGCGGCGACATCAAGATCTTCTGGGCACTGGCGCTGTGGGGCTATTTTTCCCTGCTGCTGGCGATCCAGCGCTGGGCACACCTGCGCGGCCCTGCCATGGCCTGGTGCATCCTGTGCGGATTCATTTTCATCATGCTCACTTTCTGGGCAACGTCCTTCCTGTCGCCCACTCACAGAAACCGTCCGGCTAAACCGGTTCAGGAAGAGCGCATTTTCATCCCGATGGAGAGGAACGAGGAGGTCATCCGGATATGATCGCGCATCTGGGATTGAATCACAAGACCGCTCCGGTCCATGTACGGGAACGCTTTGCCTTTGATGTGTTCGATACGATCGAGACTCTGACCGCTCTGTTCAAAAACAGCCTGGCCGAGGAGGGTATCTTGATCTCGACCTGCAACCGGGTGGAGCTTTACATCGCAGGGGATCAGGTCAATCATGATTCCATGCGGCCGCTGCTCCAATTTCTGGCACGATCCCGCTCCATCGAATACACGGACGACCTGGAGCAGTGCTTCTACTTCAACACGGACGCAGAAACGCTCCAGCATCTGTTTCATGTGGTTTCCGGTCTGGATTCCATGGCGCTGGGCGAAACGGAGATCCTGGGCCAGGTCAAGAACGCTTACGATCTGGCGCTGAAGAATCACTTTAGCGGCCGCCGTCTGAACAAAGCCTTTCAGGAAGCCTTCCGCACCGCCAAATACATCCGCTCGCAAACCGACATCCAGCGCGGACATATCTCCGTGGCCAACGTGGCTGTGGAGCTGGCAGGAAAGATTTTTGACGATCTGGATCATTGCCACGTTCTGGTCATCGGTGCCGGCGACACCTCCGAGAAAACCGCCAAGGCCATCCTCTCCCGCGGTGCCAAACAGCTCACTATTGCCAACCGCACCCTGGAGCGCTCACAGGCTCTGGCTGAACGGCTGGGCGGCCACGCGGTGGAGTTTGAAAACTGGACCGCGACGATCCCGGACGCGGACATCATCATTTCCAGCACATCCGCGCCGGGCTATGTGATCACCTTCCCCATGATCCGGGAATATATGCGCGGCCGCGCCCAGCAGCCTCTGCTGCTGATAGATATCGCCGTGCCTCGTGACATCGATCCGGACATCGACCGGCTGGACAGCGTCTATCTGTACAACATTGATGATCTGGAAACGATCGCCGGTGAATCCCGCCGCCAGCGCGAGACTCAGGTCCAGCTTTGCCAAAACCTGATCGACCGGCGTGTGAGTGAATTTTTTGATGCGATGCAGAAAGACCGCGAATACCGTAACAAAATGCACCTTCCTTCTTCGGGGACACAGCCATGCTGAAAGCCGACACCACCCCCAAACGCAAGATCGTCCTGGCCACACGCGGCAGTCCGCTGGCGCTGGCTCAGACTCACCGGGTGCTGAACACCTGCGCACACGCTTTTCCCCATCTGCGCTTTGAGATCCGCGTCATCAAGACCACCGGCGACAAGCTGCAAACGGCTTCGCTGGCTCACACGGATCAGGACTCTTTACCCTCTCCCACGGCCAAAGGACTTTTTACCAAAGAACTTGAGAACGCCCTGATGGAGAAATCGGCTGATATGGCCGTTCACTCCCTTAAAGATCTGCCCACGGAGCTGCCCGAAGATCTCATTCTGGGCGGCGTGCTGAGACGAGCTGACGCTCATGACCTGCTGATCTACCGCTCTCAAGCTCTGGCCGAAAAACTCCAGAGCGCCGTCACCGACTGGGCTCCCGGCATCAAAAGCTATCGCGGCTTCAAGCGCGGTCTGAGGATCAAAGACCTGCCCCAAGGCGCGACGATCGCCTCCAGCAGTACCCGGCGGCAGGTGCAGATCCAGCATCTGCGCCCCGACATCCGGGTCATCCCCATCCGCGGCAATGTGGGCACACGCATCCGCAAACTGAAGGAACATCCGGAGATCGATGCCACGCTCCTGGCCGCCGCCGGACTGGAACGGCTGGAATATCATCTGTTCCCCGACGGGCATTTTACCGCTCCGAAAACCGGCAGCGATCCCGCCGCGGCTCAGGCGGAACTGGACGGCATCCTCGGCTCCGTTCTGGAAATGGAAGAGATGCTCCCCTGTGTCGGTCAGGCCGCCATCGGTATCGAGATCCGTGCCGACGATCCACTGGTCAACGAGATATGCCGCGCCGTCAGTCATCCCAACACGGCGATCTGCGTGGCCGCTGAACGGGAATTCCTGCGCGCTCAGGGCGGCGGCTGTCAAAGCCCCGTGGCCGCGTATGCCAAAATCATCGGTCACCGTCTGCAAATGCGGGCCGTCTCCTTCCGGATCACTCCGCCCCGCTGGATCACCGTGGAAGGGAAGCTCACCGAAGCCGAACAACTCGGACGCGAAGCCGCCAGCCAGCTTGAAAAATCATAAAACCCTTTAACCCAAAATCGCCATTAGCAAATAAAAAATTCTGAAATCACACATCTGGATTTTTTATTGATGAACTCTGTCACCTCTTTTCAAAAAAAATTAAAAATTTTTTACATCCAAAACTTATTTATCATCAACATATTATAAATATCTCTAAAAAATATTTAAAAAAAATTTAAAAAAATGTTGCATTCATTCCTGAAAATGATACACTTTTTCCCAGATTGAGAGCCGCACGGCTAACAATCAGTCAGCAGTCCAATATGCTGATTGATGTGCGGATGTTCTTTTATAATTTCCCTGGGTCGGGGCACACAACGGTCCGGGGGGTTCCCATCGGAGATCTACAAGAGTGTGTTTAATTCGTAAATTCCCCGGGCTTCTGGGTCATCCTCTGATCTAAGGAGCCCGGTTTTTTGTCTCCATCTCTCATCTGCTACCTCTGCTTTTTCGGTTCGCTCCCATTTTTTTCGCCCGGTCTGTACATTTGTGTCAAAGTGTTATACACTTGAGGCGCACGCCGTTTCCACAGGCGTGACTACAAAAAACTTTTCTTCAGACCGGGTCGTTTATTGTCATGGGAATTGAAATCATCAACACAGGCAGCGAGCTTATGATCGGACGGGTATTGAATACCCATTCACAATGGCTTTGCGCGCAGCTGGATTCTCTGGGTTATACCGTTTCACGTCAGGTGACTGTCAATGATGACGGCACCTCGATCGTCAACGCCGTCAAGGAAGCTCTGAGCCGTTCGGAAATGGTACTTGTGACCGGCGGTCTGGGACCGACTACTGACGACCTGACCCGTCCATTGATCGCCCGGCTGTTCGGCCGCCGACTCCTGACAGATGGCTCCACCCTGGAGCGCATCCGGGGATTTTTCGCTAAACGCGGCACGTCTGTCCCCTTCCACTGCGAGATCCAGGCCCAGTACCCGGAAGGCGCGCTGATCATCCCCAATGACTACGGCACCGCACCGGGACTGCTGATCGAACTGGAACAGAACCCCTTCCGCTCAAAGATCGGAAAAGCCGTCCTGATCCTGCTGCCGGGACCGCCGCGGGAACTGCGCCCCATGTTCACGGAACGGGTGATCCCGCTGCTGCGTGAGAAAATGCCTCCGGCTGAAAATTATGTCAGTCTGACCCTGAAGACCGCCTGCACCGGCGAGTCCACCATCGAACGGCAGGTGGCTCCCGCGCTGGAAGAACTGGTCCGCCAGGGGCTGGAGATCGGCTACTGCGCCCGTGTAGGCGAGGTGGAACTGAGGCTGAGCGCACACGGCAGTCAGGCCCAACAGATCGTGGATCAGGCCGAAACCATCTCACGCGCTGCTTTGGGAGAGATCATCTTCGGCACCGGCAGCGACAAACTGGAACAAACCGTCGTGCACCTCTTGAGCGAACGGCATCAAACCCTGAGCACCGCGGAGAGCTGCACCGGGGGCTTCATCGCGCACCGGATCACAAACGTTCCCGGCGCGTCTGAAATCTTTATGGGCAGCTGTGTGACTTATTCCAACAAAGCGAAAATAAACCTGCTGGGTGTCCGGCCCGAAACGCTGAACCAGTACGGAGCCGTCAGCGAGCAGACCGCCTGTGAGATGGCTGAGGGACTGCGCCGCCGGATGAACACGGATTACGCGGTTTCGGCCACAGGCATCGCCGGTCCCGGCGGAGGAACTCCCGAAAAACCGGTGGGCACGGTCTATATCGGGCTGTCCACCGCACAAAAGACCGAAGCCCGGAAGCAGGTTTACAACTATGACCGGGAAGCCTTTAAAACGGCCGTCTCGCAATTCGCGCTGGACTGGATCAGACGCACCATTCTTACCCTGCCGCAATAACACTTTCAAACAATATGGATCCTAAAAAACTTTTCAACAACCGTCTTTCCACCTATCTGCAGGCCGGCATCAACAGTCTTCCCGAAGAAAGCCTGGACGAGATCCGCCGCTTCATCACCAAGTCCCTGCACCGCTACGGCGGCTTCTACGGTCACGGCAGCAGCGCGGATCTGTACTACACCACCTTTGGTCTGTATTGCGCCATTGCCTTGAATATCACCGCAGATTGGGAGCCGACACGCGACTTTCTGGCCCGCTATGAAGAAGGTGAAGAACTGGATCTGGTGCATCTGCTCTGTCTGGTGCGCTGCTGGAAAATGCTGGAATTCGTTACAGGCGGCACGGTGAAAGACCCCTTCCCCGGTCCCGTGCTGGAAAAAATACTGGAACCCTTTCTGGCAGAGGAAGGCGGATTCAATAAGGGCATCGGCCGCCAGCGCGGCACTATCTTTGAAACCTTTCTGGCCGTGATGGCATTGGATGAACACGGATGCAAACTGCCCCCTCAAGAAGATGTCACTTTCATCATTCAGGAAATGAAGACCCGCTGGGGCGGTTACGCCAACCATCGGGGACTGCGGATCGGTGTCACCTCCGTGACCGCGGCAGTCATCACCCTGCTTCACCGCTACGGACTGAACAGCCAGGCTCAGGAGGCCGGTCAGTGGATACTCAAACAAATGCACGAAAAAGGCGGTCTGAAAGTCAACGAGCTTTCCGTGATACCGGATCTGACCTCCACCGCGACCGCGCTGATGGCGATGGATCTGCTGGGACTGGACTACAGCGAAGAATGGCGGCAGAATACGCTGGACTTCATCGGCTCACTCTGGAGCGGAGACGGCGGTTTCTGCGGACATATCGTAGATAAACGCTCAGATCTGGAGTACACTTTTTACGCGCTGATCGTTCTGGGGATCCTCCAGGGGAATTCCCGGCAATCCTCTCTTCTGACTCCGGCAGAACGCTAGATCCCTTTGGCCAGAACGGCCGCGCCGGTAATGCCGGCATTGTCGCCCAGTTTGGTGGCGATCACCTTGAATGTCGGCGGTATCCCCGGAAAAGCGTATTCATGGGCCACTTTGTCGATGACGGGCATCATCCGGTCTTCCAAAGCATCAATGACACCACCGCCCAGAACAACGACATCCGGATTGAGCAGATTGACCACATTGGCCACGGCGATCCCGGTATAATGAGCCGCTTCGTCAACGAGCCTCGCCACGCATTTATCCCCGCGGCGGATAGCCTTTTCCAAATCACCGCTGCGCAGATTTTCCAGATCCTTGTCCGCCAGCTGAGTTTCCTCGCCGTTTTGGATGGCGATACCGAGCTTGCGGAAGATGGAGCTTCGGCTGGCAAACAGCTCAAAACAGCCGCGGTTACCGCAGTTGCACAGTTCTCCGTTCACATCCAGCACCGTATGGCCGATCTCCCCGGCGATCAGGTTCGTTCCGCGATAAAGCTGACGATTCAGGATCAGCCCGGCACCAACTCCCGTTCCCAGGAAAATGCCGACCATGTTTACCGGTTTGGCCTTTAATTCACGATGATAGATGCCCCAGGCAGCCACATTGCAGTCATTTTCCACAGCCACAGGGATCTGCATGACCTTTTCAAGCTGTTTTTTGAGAGGAACGTCTTTCCAGCCCAGATTCCCGGCAAAAATGACATTGCCATTGGAACCAATCGAGCCCGGAGTCCCGATCCCCAGACTGGCAATGGCCTCTTTCTTGATGTCGAAGTCATCCACCAGATCCATGGCGCAACGGGCGATCCTCTCGACCACCGAAGTAAAACCGCGTTCAGGCTTGGTGCGCATTTTATTGCGTCCGATCAGGTTCAGTTCCTCGTCGAACAGTCCGGCCAGTATCTTGGAGCCTCCCAGATCGATCCCTATGTAATACTTCTGCATAGTTAAGAATGGGTTGTCTTTCTGTTGGAGAGCAGTTTCTGGACCTCTTTCTTGAGAATGGCGTGAACCACATCCACACTGTGGTTCGCGTCCACGATGGTGAAGTGATAAGTCTTTTGCAGCTCACGGTACTTCTCCATCATCAGCTGCTGGAACTTGGAAAAACTGTCGAACCAGTCCTGGCTGAGACCCAGATCCATGCCGCTTTCCCAGTAGTCCAGCGAGTGACTTTTGAGGAAATTGCGCTCGATCAGCTTTTCAGTGGATACATTCAAATAAAAAACAGCATCGGGTTCCAGGGCGATCCCGTAGAGGTTCTTGACCCATTCAGGATTCATCCCGCGAACCAGATCGCGCGCCATCAAAGTGTAAATATAACGATCGGCCAGGACCATACGGCCCGCGCGCAAAGCCGGCAGGATGACATTCTCCAGCTGGTCGGCAAAATCAGTCGCGTAGAAGAGGCTCATCGTTCTGTGGCTGAGCCGGTTGCTGTTCTTGGCCAGCTGCAGTTCCTCACTGACCAGCGTGGAGCGCTTCAGTCCCACCTGCACCGTCGCGTGACCGCTGCCTTCCAGCCAGTCCACCAGTTTGGCGATCTGAGTGGAACGCCCGGAACCATCGGCACCTTCCACAACGATCAGCTTACCTTTCAAAGAGTTCAGATCCACACCGGGGATGCCGGCTCCGTAGAATTTCCGTTCCGTTTCCGTCAGCAGCTGGATATTGGTGTAAGAGGCATATCTTTCACGATCTCCGGAAAGTCTTTTTCCCATGACCTTGCGGGTCAGACTCCGTTTGACGGCTAATTTCTTCACTGTTTTCTTCCGTGTTTTCATCTCCGAATCTCCTATTTAGGCAGTGCATACCGGCTCAGATCCAGCTGACTGGCAACCAGTTTTCGAACCTCTGACTGTTGTTTTTCGATAGAACCGTTCGCATCTATCACGGTGAAACCGAACTCGTCCTTCATCTCGACATACTTCTCCAGCATCCTGCCCTGGAAGATTTTAAAGCTCTCCTCACGGGTCGGCGCCAGATGCAGATCCATCCCGGCCTCGAAGAACTTCAGTTCCGGCCGTCCGGAAAGGATGCGTCCCAGAGAAACCTCCAGATCCGCCTTGAACAGGAACGTCAGATCCGGTTTGACGGCAAAGCTGTACAGCTCATGCACCCAGTCCGGGTCGCAGCCGCGGACAGTGTCTCTCACGTAAGCGGTAAACACATATCTGTCGCACAGAACGATATAACCGGCCTTGAGCATGGGAGCCAGCTGGCGGTCATAGCGGTCGGCAAAGTCCGTCGCGTGGATCAGACTGAAAGTCGTGGGAGTGAGCAGCTCCTTCTTTTTACCTTTGGAAGTGGCGCTCTTGACCAGCTCCGAAGAGTTCCATTGACTGAAAAAGACCTTCAGTCTCTGGGACTCCAGCCAACGGCGCAAAAGCTGGATCTGGGTACTCTTACCGGAACCGTCCACGCCTTCCACCGCGATTAATTTTCCTTTAAATTCTGTTTTAGCCACAATAACCTCAACAACTGCCTCCAAGGTACACTCAAAACAGACGGAAGTAAATACAAAATCGCCCGTACAAAACTCATTTTCTGAAGTCTTTGAACTTGTTCAGGGGTCTTGTTTCAAGTAGGATTGAGGCACTGTTGAAATCAGGAACAGTGCCTGACCATTCAAAAACAATGAGCAGTAAAATAAATACAATCAACAATAACTTCATCGCCCTGGGGATCGAAGGGGGCGGAACCCATACTGTTGCTGTGTGGGTGGATCCCAATGGACGGGAAATACAACGTAAAGAATTTGGATGCGGTAACGTCCGGCTGCTCAATCAAGAAGAACTGAATGATCTGCTGACTCAGATCAGTGATTCGGGTCAAAACCTCTCTGTCCGCGGCATCTGTGCCGGGATGGCCGGAGCGGTTAACAAGGATGATAAAGAGCGTGTAAAAGACGCGATCCTCACTGTTTTCGGCAATGTTCCCATTGAAGTCTG
>JAEENR010000019.1 GCA_016283885.1 Verrucomicrobiota bacterium | reverse complement strand
TTTCGGGCGGTGATTTACAGCAGGAGGAATGGGGAAAGTATCAATCTTCTTTTTCCCAGCTGCGGGTGCAGGCGACGGCTTTTTTCCAGCGTTTGAGTTTTTGCTGTTGTTCGGCGGGGGAGATTTGGGGGGTGAATATGCGATCGATGGCCCAGTTGCAGAGGACATCTTCCTTGTTGTTCCAATAGGAAACTGCCAAGCCGGCCAGGTAGGCGGCTCCCATGGCGGTGGTTTCCACGCAGACAGGACGGTTGATGGGTGCCTGGATGATGTCGGACTGGATCTGCATCAGCAGGTTGTTGGCTGAGGCACCGCCATCGACTTTCAGTGCGGAAAGACTGATGCCGGAGTCGGCTTCCATGGCTTTGAGAACGTCATGGGTCTGGTAGGCCAGGGATTCCAGTGTGGCGCGGATGATGTGGTATTTGTTGACTCCTCGCGTCAGACCGATGATCGCGCCGCGCGCGTAGGGATCCCAGTAGGGTGCGCCCAATCCGGTGAAGGCGGGCACCACGTAGCAGCCGTTGGTGTCGGGAACTTTCCCGGCAAAGAATTCGGAATCGGCCGCGGAGTCGAGGGCTTTGAGCTGGTCGCGCAGCCATTGGATGGCCGAGCCCGCGACAAAGATGGAGCCTTCCAGGGCGTATTCAACTTGCCCATCCAGTCCCCAGGCGATGGTCGTGACGAGTCCGTTTTTAGAGAAAACAGGTTTACGGCCAGTGTTCATCAGCAGGAAGCATCCGGTACCATAGGTGTTCTTGGCTTCACCGGGTGTGAAACAAGTTTGGCCGAACAGGGCGGCCTGCTGATCACCGGCGGCTCCGGCGATCTTGATGCCGCCGCCAAAGAGGTCGTGCTGGGTTTCTCCATAGACACAGCTGGAGGGTTTGACCTGCGGCAGCATACTGGCCGGGATACCCAGTTCAGCCATGATTTCTTCGTCCCATTTGAGGTCGGTGATGTTGAAAAGCATCGTTCGGGAAGCGTTGGAGTAGTCAGTTACATGGACTTTGCCTCCCGTCAGTTTCCAGATGAGCCAGGTTTCCACGGTGCCGAAAAGGAGTTGTCCGGCTTCCGCTTTTTCTCTGGCACCGGGCACGTTTTCCAGCAGCCAGCGGATCTTGGTGGCCGAGAAATAGGGGTCTAATACCAGACCGGTCTTTTTCCGATATGTTTCGTTGAGGCCTTTGGCTACCAGCGTTCCGCAATAATCGGCGGTGCGTCTGTCCTGCCAGACGATGGCATGGTCGATCGGCTCGCCGGTTTCTTTATCCCAGACGATCGTGGTCTCACGCTGATTGGTGATGCCGATGGCGGCGATATCAGAGGCTTTGGCTCCGATCTTGGCAAGGGCTTCGGAGGCGACGGCATACTGCGAAAGCCAGATTTCGTTCGCGTCGTGTTCTACCCATCCGGGCTGAGGGAAATACTGCGCGAATTCTTTCTGTGCCAGGGAGCAAATCTTGCCTTTTTCATTGAAAAGGATGCATCGGTTGGACGTTGTGCCCGCGTCCAGGGCCATGATGTATTTGGACATAACTTTTGAATGCGGCTAAATGAAATAGTGAACTCCTGCCGCCAGCGCGGCTCCTACGATAGGGGCGATGCCCGGAACGAACGCGTAGCTCCAGTTGCTGGAACCCTTGTTGGGGATTCGCAGCAGGGTATGGACCAGTCTGGGACCGATGTCACGAGCGGGGTTGATAGCGAATCCGGTCAGACCGCCCATGGACATGCCAATGGAACAGATGATGCCGAAAATGTAGATATAGTTCACACCGCCGGCGAGATCCTTAACTTCGCTGATTCCCAGGATGCTGTAAACGAGGATGAAGGTAGCCACGAGTTCCTGGAGGAAGTTTCGCGGCAGATTGCGGATGGACGGGCTGGTGGCAAAACATTTGAAGATGGTCGCCGGATCGCTGGTCGCGTTAAAGTGATCTTTATATACCTGATAAAGCAGCCATTGCCCGAAGAACGCACCCAGGAATTGCGCCAGGATATATCCGGGAACGCCAATCCAGGGGAAATCTCCGCACAATGCCAGACCGATCGTGAGCGCAGGATTGAAATGGGCACCCGACCGATCCCCAAAAATGTAGGCCGGTATCATAACGGCCAGACCCCATCCCAGAAGGATCATCAGGGTACCGCTGTCTTTCATGCCGGATCGGTTCAAGTTGACATTAGCGACCGCACCATTGCCCATCAGTATGAGAATGCAGGTCCCCATGAATTCAGCCATATAGTTATTTATAATCATAATCGTGTGTATAGAGTTTATTGTTTCAATATAAAAGTTATTTTCTGCGGGCTTTCCCGTCCAGATAGGTTTTATAAGTATCGTCTTGTGTCAGGGATTCATTGACTGAGAGGTTGTCCAGTGTACCAGTGCCGCCTTTTTCACCCACGGAAAGGATAACATTGGTCACACCTTTGTCCCTGAAACCGATCCTGAAATTGGTGATGATGGAGTTGAACTTCTGATCGGCTTTGAAGGCGGTTTGAGTGCCGCCTTTGGCCGCGTACCAGTAGCAGAAACAGTCATTGAAGAATGCTGTTGCGTTGCCGGTCGTGCGGAAGCCGATGCCGAACTGATCGCTGTAGCAATAGTCCAGCCAGTTGTCGCCGCGCTCGCACAGAAAACCGCAGCTGTTCAGGTAATCCGTGTAGTCGGAGTAATACAGAGGATGGATATTACGCAGGACATTGCCGCCGGACTTCAAATGCACCCCGGTAAAGACATTGCCGATGCGCATATTGGTGAAAGTGTTGTCGTATCCCTCTACCAGCACCCCCACGGAATTGGTCTTGCCGGTGCCGATAATGTTCACGCCGGTGATGTCCGAGTCAGAGGAGCCGCTGTTGGCACCGTGTTTGATATGGATGCCCACCACGGTATTTTTGATGGAGACATTGCGGATAGCTGTTTCACGGCCGCTGTTGATAGAAATGCCGTTGGCCATGCCGCTGCCGTCCACGATCCCTCCTTCCATGGAATAATTACTGCCGTTGGTGCGGGTGTCATTGGCAGGGTGGATCCCGCCCAGCTGGATGACGGCCTCACCGGGCTTCCATTCGCCGATGGCTTTGATCACGGCAAACTCCGTCAGCCTCAGCGAGACACTCTTGCGCGGATCGGCCGGGGTATAGATCGGTTTGCTGACAAGGTATTCCCCATCAGGAAAATAAATTGTACGATTGGGATGGCTGTCGATCAGCTTTTGCAGTTCATCGGCCACATCCTTGCCATCGGCATTTTGGATGTGATCGGTCACGACCAGACCGATGCGGCTTTCAATGTCCGCCGCGGAGCATACAGCCACGTTAAGGGTAAAAAATGCTGTCATTATGAACAATACGTTCATTTCCAATAGCTTATTTTTAATTTGATTCATATTGTCAGCCGTGTTCAATTCGTAACGAAAATCAAATACTTTGATTCATCTACAGGCGACAGCCTATCACAAATCCTATCGCATTTCAATGCGTTAGAAATTTTTTTCAAAGGAATATGTTGCCATGCCGTTTGAAAGATATGCAGTGTGCGGTGTTTTTCATTTGTTTGAAGTATGAGGATAAGTTGCAAAAACAACATTTTTTGACAATGCGGGTGCAATATTAAAGACGCCACAAGAGGTTTTTCTCATGGCGTCTTTTAGCTTAATAAAAGGGACGCAAAAGGGGTTGCGCTCTTTTATTGTTTATGTGCGGGAATCAATCCAACGCGAATTCAAATTCGTTGTAATCTTCGTGTCCCCAGGCCAGATATTGAGTGCTGGGAGAGATGGCGAAGAGAGGTGAGAAGGTCTTTGCTTTGACTGTCTTGAGATCAGGTGAGAATTCCAGAAGTCTCAGCCAGCCATCACCACCATTGCCATGCCAGCCGCCGCCTACGGTCTGTGTGTCGAAGAGCATTTGGGAGACGGTCTTGCCGGCGTGGTTTTTGCTCTGGCGGAAGCCCACATTGCCTTTGGGGTCGGTGGGGTGAGCGATGTGACCGCAAATGACCATGCGGATGTTGTCTGCGGGATAGACGAGTTTGTTCCAGATATCTTCCCCGTAATTGACATCGGTGACTTTGTAACCTTCTTTTCCGCCGATCTTACAGTCTTCCAGGTAGCTACGCAGGTAGGAGTGTGTGAGAATAATGACAAAGTGATCTTTGTATTCTTCGCGAGCTACAACTTTTTTGGCCCATTCGATGGCGAAATCCGCCGGAGCGAATTCGAGGGAGATCACAAGCAATTTTTTACCCTGTTTGGTGGTGAATTCGTAGGCGGCGTTTTCCAATGTTTTTACGTCAAAGCAGTTGGGACAGCATTCCACCAGAACACCTTTCCATGCGGTATTGCGATAGGCCGGGAAATAGGTGGGGAATTGAGTGGTGCGGTTTTCGGCGGCACGGATACCATAGTCATGGTTGCCGGTGCAGGCAACGTAGGGAAGTTTTCCATCCAGGCGGGACATGGCCGCAGAAATAGCTCCCCATTGCTGTGAGCTGACTTGGTCCATGATTTTGGTTTCCAGATCTTCTTCCGTAATGCCGTTGCGTTCCACAAGGTCGCCGACGTGCAGGGCTGTGAGGATATTCAATTTTTGGATATTTTCCGCGATCCAGGCGGTCATCAGTTCGCAGATACCTTGATTGCGAGCGGTTTTGATGTATGTCTGAGTATCAGGAATGACAACGATGGTAAAGGCATCTTTGTCGGTCAGCTCTGGAGCTTTGTATTCAGCGGGTTTGTTTTCCGCTTTGTCTTCAGCTTTCACCGAGGTGATGCTGTTGGTCAGCCAAGTGCCCGCAAGGGCAGAGGCCAGAATGCTTTTTCCTAAGAACTGGCGGCGTGAAAATCCGCCAGATTGATTTGTATTTTTTGATTCTGTATTCATAGTTATAATTTGGTTTAAAAATAAGTATTATTTTTGAGTTTCAACGCTCAGGATCTGACCGTCTTTGAGGAGTTTTTCTTTCAGTTTCTGGTAGTCGACGTCCTGAACATCGCTTTTGGCATCAAGTGCCAGGGAAGCCGCTGTTGCCGCGGAGTGTCCCAATATCATGAAAACAGGTTCCATGCGGATGGATCCGTAGGCGATATGCGTGGCAGAGCAGGCCACAGGAACCAGCAGGTTAGTGCAGTCTTCTCTCTGTGGAGTAATGCTGCCGTATGCAATTTGATACGGATTTTTCAGCCGGACTTCCACATCACCTTCGTTTTGAACATAACCTTCATCTGTGACATAACGGAATGTGTTATGCGAGTCCAGATTGTAAGACCCCATCCCGATGGATTGCGGTGTTTCTTTAGTAGATTCGCAGTTGGCTTGTGTCATTACATAGCTACCGATCATACGGCGGGCTTCGCGAACGTAGATGGCAAAGGGCCAGTTGCCGTTATCTGTAAATTCATCTTTGGGGAGCCCCCATTTCTGCCAGCGCTGACGGACTTTTTCGTCCAGGCGAGGATCATTTTGGAGAAAGTAGAGGAGTCCCAGTTGGTATTGTTTGTGGGCTTCCAGTATTTTTTCCCGTTCTTCGTAGGATGCATCGGGATAATCATAGTTCATCCCAATGAAGTCCAGACTGAAAGCACCATGGTTGTTGGAATCGGTTTTAAAATTGGGCATGGCAGAAGTCGTCATGCAAGGCGGATTTTCTCCCGCGGCAAAGTACCGCGCAAAGAGTTCGTAGTCTGCCGGGTCATAGCCTTCCGGTTTTTCAATAGAGATGCGGTTGGGTTCATAATCTGTCAGGCACATTCTGTAGCAGTAGGACTGTACCTTTTTATCGGCTTGACCGCTGGGAGTCAGTTTGTCCGGACTGATGAAAGGGAGCAATCCGCTCTTGGGATCATCCGGTATCTTATAGGGAGAAATTTTTGATTTAAAGTGGTGACCATTATATTCAAGAGTAGTGCGTCCGCCGTTATAAGTTTCACCATATTGAGAGTTGGCTTCGCGTCCAACGGTATAGTGACAGCCGGCAGCAGCCATGAGATCTCCCTCAAAAGTGCAGTCGATGAATATCTTTCCTTTGAATTTATTTTTGTTCAGCGTTTTGATCGCAGTGATGCGGCCTTTTTTCATTAAAACGCCTTTTTGACGGTCGAGCCGTTCTCCGCGGAATGTTTTTATATCATATTCCGTGAGCCAGTTATCATAAACCCGTTCAGCGACTTTTGGTTCAAAGACCCATTGCGTTTGATTTTCATCGTTCATTGCTTTGGTTCCTTGACCGGAAGCTCCAAACTGGTTGCGCTTTTGGAAGGTCCAGGAGGTATCTTTTTGATATTCAAGCCAAACCCGATGATAGAATTCTTTAGACATCCCGCCGATGGTATAGGCTTTGCCGGAATCAGTGAATCCCAGACCGGAGGATGTCATTGCCCCCAGGTGGGGCAGAGGAGCCACTAATATGACGTTTTTGCCCTCTTTTTTGGCCTGGACCGCGGTCACGACCGCGGCAGAGGTGTCTCCATAGACAATGATGTCGGCTTTGTAAGTTTTTGCATACGAAGAGGGAATCAGTACAGTGGAAAAGGCTATCCCTGCCAGGATAGCGGCCGCACTGCAAACAACTGAACTTTTCAAAATTTGACTTTTTTTCATAAATGAGCGGTTCGGCTTCATTGAACAACAGAGCTATTGTGTGAAGAAGTCTCCGTTCTGACAAGCAAAAAGAACGTTTTTTGCATTTTGATTTTTAAATGGATTTTCTCCAAAGACTTTGAAAGCAAGATGTTTTAATGCTATACGGTCTATCTTCCCGTTTGGTGTGAAGGGCAGAACTTCTACCTGTCCAATGGCTTTGGGAAGCTGATATTTGGTCAGACGGGATGAAATCAGCTGCAGAAAATCAGTGCGGTCTGAGACTCTTTTCCAATTCAATTTTTTAGATATTATCGCATCTGCGGAGTGATTTTGAGAGGTTTGTGTGGATATGAGCAGTACAATGGTTTCACCCAGTACAGGATGGGGGAGAGATGTGACAGCGCAGAGAATCGGGTGGAGAAAGGCGAGTTTTGCCTCTATCTCTTCAGGTTGTATTTTGATCCCGCCACTGTTGATGACGTTGTCTATTCGTCCAAGAATTTTAAAATTTTGAGCACGATTACGAGAAACAGAAACGATTTGGCATCGGTCGTGTGTCTTGAGCTGTGTCACGCCAATGTCAGGAAAGTCAATGGTGAGTGTCTCATCTGTATTGGTCTGGATGCGAACACCGGGGAGTGTTGTGTAATGCGGAGATGCCTGGGGACCATTCAATGGACGCATGGCGATATGCGAAAGAGTTTCAGTCATTCCGTAAGTGGATAAAAATGTATTAGGAAAAAATTGCAGATCGGCTTCTAATTGAGGATCGATGGGCGCGCCGCCGATGATGATTTTATCGATTTGTGATAAGAGATCTTTTTCTTTTTCGGTTCGGAGTGAGTTGATGACCTGCAGGGGAACCATCGCCGCAAAATGAAAATGAGGGTGGGGTGAGTTCAAAAAGGATGCCATGGGATGTCCGTCTATCGGGACAGTCCACAGGTTCAATCCAGCGGCAATCGCACGTACGATCATCATTTTGCCGGCGATGTATTGTGTGGAAAGACAAAGAAGAGCGTTGTCACCTCGTTTCAATCCCAGGTAGGAGCAAGTGGCTCTTGCGCTGTTGATGGCATATTTTTTGGAGATCGAAATCTGTTTGGGGATACCGGTCGAACCGGATGTTCTGACTTGAAAGACGGAAGCATCAGAGAACCAGTCACGCAGAAAATCTATCAGATCCGGCGAAAGTGATTTTAGATTTTTCCCTGCCAGAATTTCTTCTTGGGTGTGATTTATATTGTTGATACAGATAGAATTCATTCCTGAAGAATGGTTTGAGCAATGGATCGGATATCTGGTTCATTTGCCGGATGAAACCATAAAGACGCTTGATCGATTTCCAAAGGAAGCGGGATATTATCGAGGAAGAGCTGGCCTGTACCCAGCCCCTGCGGAAGTGTTTGACAGTCAATTGGAGAAATGATCGAAGCACAAAAATGAGCAATCGCGTTCAGGCCGATGTTGGATTCCAGTGCGGAGGTGATCCACCAGCCGATCCTGCGCTGACGGGCTTCAGCGATCCATTCCCGGCATCCTCGCATTCCACCATGTAAACTGGGTTTTAGAACGATGTATTGTGGATGAATAAAATCCAGAAGAGAACGTTTTTCCTGTGGCGTGTTTTTGCCGATCAACTCCTCATCTAACGCGATGGGGATCGGCGGATCGTTGAGCAATTCGTCCATCTGAATCATTGTCGCAGGAGGAAGTGGCAGCTCGATAGAGTGGATTTCCAGTTCAGCCAGATGCTTCAATTTATCCATGACATTTGCCGGAGAAAAAGCGCCGTATGCA
>JAEENR010000189.1 GCA_016283885.1 Verrucomicrobiota bacterium | reverse complement strand
AAAGTCGCCCAAGCCACCGGTGCAGCCTCATCGGGCAGGCACAATCCGCTCTTCTTCAGGATCAAACCTCCGGCTCCTGTAATAAAGAATGCCACGATCAACTTCAGCAGATAATCCCGCACATCAGGTTTCTTCCACTCCAAAAGCAGCTGCATACACCGATTGTAAAAGACAACGATCACCGCCAGCACCGCGCCGCTCTGGATGACCACATCGAACATCTTGAGCTGCTCAGTGGAAAAACCTTGGATCTTTGGCAAAAACGCCTGTGCCATCAGCAGATGACCCGTGGAAGAAATAGGAAGAAATTCCGTGATACCTTCAATAATACCTAAAATAATAACAACTAACCAATCCATAAATACTTATGTAAAACAAAGACAATACGGGAGCCTCTTGTGAGACTCCCGCTTGTCAAAATATCTCTTTAATAAAGAGGTCCAAAGACTTATTTAGACTCTGCAGGTTCCTCATTCGGAGTTTGTTTTACTTCTCCGTCCTGATGGATTTCCACATTCAGGTTATAATTGGTCTTGGACTGTCCGCGGACTGCGCGGTCATTACTGAAGACCATGCGCTCACCACCTTTGCGGAATCCATAGATACCCTTGCGAACGATATCCAAACGACCGGATACACTGGTCTCCTGCTTCAGCCGGCGCACCTGCTCCGTCAGGAAGTCTATACTGTTCAGCTGACGTTCCAATTCCGCTTTCTCCGTCTGGAGTCGTTTCAGCTCAACAATTAAAAATTCGCGATTCTTTTCAGAAACATTCAGTTTTCCGCTGGTATCGCTCAACTCGTCTTCCAATTTCTTGATAGACTCATCCAGCGCGGTCAAACGAGCGATCAAATCACTCTTTTCGTTATTTAATCCACTGATCTGCTGGTCTTTCTGGGCAATCGTATCTTCTGCATTCTTTGCAGCGACAGCCGCGTCTGCCTCCGTCTTGTTCAAACGGGCAGTCGTCTGAGCCAGCTCATTGGAAAGCTTTGCATTCTCAGCATGAACCACTTGTAACTCACTCTGAAGTTTTTGAACTTTCGAGTTCAAGGTCATATTCTGATCTGCGTAATCATTTAACTGACTGCTTAATTTCGCTTTTTCCTCAGTCAGATTGTTAATCTTGAACTGATCGTCCTTGTAAGTCGAGTAGTATAACCCGCCCAAAGCGATACACACAATCAGTAGCAATGCTAAGACAAATTTAACCTTCATCGCAAACTCATTTTATCAGTCCTTTCTTTTTTTGCAACACTGAACTTCAACTTGCAATCGTCTTCTTTTTCGCTCATACTTTTTCTTCGGTGGACTTACCGATCAATATGCCTGTAATGGTCCTTCCGGAAGCAACTCTTTTTCCGTGTGCGACCTATCCCTTAAAAGTACAAAAACCATCTCATGTCAAGATGGTTATTGATGCTTTGGAGACTCATCGGGTATTTGCGCTGGCTTACAAAGAACCTTTTACCAAAAAACCTTCCGAAGTCTGCGGCATCGGACTGATTCGTGCGGGGATCCGCTTTGATAAATCTTATCATATTATTTTACAAGGGCTTGCCAGGGTTTCTCTGGAACATTGTATCAAAAAACGTCCCTACCCGGTCTACCGGATCACCCCTCTGAAAGAAGACTTTACCAAATCCGAATCCATTCAAATACTGATGGATGACCTGAGACAAACGGTGAGCATGATCGTCAAAAAGATGAAATTCACAGCCATCAATCTGACTCCCTCATCCATCCCCTCAGTCAAACCAATACAGCCTCAAAAACAACATGGTGAGGCTCCGCTGGAAGATTTTCTGACCTACTTGCGCCATGTCGAGCATCCCGGCACACTCGCTGATCTCGTTGCCAGCACACTGGTCGTTCCCGGTCCGGATCGTCAATCTATTCTTAATGCCTATCCCGTTCGCGAGCGGCTGAAAACGACGACCAGGATCCTCTGTAAAACCTATGGTCTTGAACAAAAATAACTTTGATTTACAATGAATACAGATAAACAACCCGCTGATCTCCAAGGAGAAAATAACGAAAACATGACTGAAGAACAGATTCTGGAAGCCATGTTCTCCAATCTCGTTATCCAGCAGACCCGTACAGCTCTTTTCACCCTAGGGCAAATACCGGATCCTAACAGCGGTCAGCGCATCCTGGATCTGGACACTGCGCAAATGCTCATCGCGACCTTGGAAATGCTCAAGGAAAAGACCAAAGGCAATCTTTCACCCAAAGAGGATGAATTGATCACACACAGCATTGATCAGCTCCATGATATCTTCGAGCACACCATCCAGGCCATTGAAAAAGCTCAGGCTGAAAAAGGTGGCCAAACAGAATCCGGACTTTATACTCCTCCCTCTGGCCTGGTCACTCCGGATGGAACGACATCTTCTTCATCATCCGTTTCATTCACATCCGCTCCTGAAAGCACGCCTACGGCCGCCGCTCCTGAACCTGTTAAGGAAGCCCCGGCACCTAAGCAGGACGATGATGATTCTCATAAGAGATTCTCCAAGAAATATTAAAAATCGTTGCAGCATTCATAGATATGAGCACAGATACTGATACTGAGAGAGACGAACGGAGAGAACGAAGAAGAAAGAAAAGAGAAGCCAATCGGTTTTACATTCTTCCGGGACAAGGCCGTGGCGCAAAACACCGCCGCCGCATGATCCGTCTCAAGGCCTTTATTACAGCCATCCTGCTGGCAGCGCTTTTTGGTGCAGCTCTGTGGCTGTATTATAATCGGAATATGATGTAATCACTTCTGTCTGAAGCTAAAGAATAGAACAATGCCCAGCATCAAAGTATTGAACAACCCAATCAGTTCGATCACCTGGATAAAGCTCTCATGTTTGAAGAGCAGAGCCACCAAGTAAATTCCCGCCACACACCAAAGCCAGGGAACCATTCTATAATTTCCCCGTGCTAACAGATTGTTGATCAACACAGTGGACATCGTCAGCGGCAGCATTGCCAGCGAAAACCACGGAATCAGTTCCGCCGCCGGTAAATAATCCGGCGCAAACATGATCCGTATCGGCAGCGTGGGGAAAAGGAACGTCCCCAGCACCACACATCCGGCCATCCCTCCCGTCACTGCCAAAGCAAGCAGCAGGACGGAAGTTTCCTCCGACTGTGCCGCACTTCGCGCGATCTTGGGAAACATCACCGCCGTAATGGGAAATGTAAAAAATACCAGAGCTTGAGTCACGATCCCGGCAGCGGCATAGAGATTCACTTTTTCCGCCGGAAAAACCGCCTGCACCACCAATGCGTCCGCACTGATCATGAACAGAGGTATCCCTGCACCAAACGTCAAGGGTGCCAGTGACTTCACCCAATACCAAAGGTCTATCTTACATCCGGGTTTTATCCAGACATCGTATGTTTTCCACATACAAACACCCAGACACAAAATCAACCCAAACAAGACACCTGTCAGAGCACCAGCGGATTGTCCCTTCAGCCAAAGCAGGATCAGCATTACCATGAATAAACGCCCGGCACCGTCAAAAATCTGACTCCAGCCAACCCAGCAGAAATCCTGTTTTCCCTGCAAGATCCCGACCCCGATCGGCCGCAGCAGGATCAGAAATCCTATGGCTACCGATAATGCCAGAAAAAGACCGGATAACTTAAAAACCTCCTGCAGTTGAGAATGAAATACCAGAACAAACAAAGCACAGACACCCCAAAAAACAACAATCAATCGAGCCGCTCCCCTCACCAACGCACTCAGATGCGAGCGTCCCTCCTCGTCCAGTGCCACCGCGGTCTGACGGGCAAAAACCGCCTGGAGGCCGCAAGCCGGGATAGACATCAAGTTCAACACACGAAGGAACATACCGAAAGCACTGTACTCCGACTCCGCCAGGGATCCCGTAGCCACCTTATGGACAGCCCACATCAAGAGCCCGCCAAAAGTCGTGGCCAATACCATCCAGCCGCTTTGTCTGAAGAATGTACTTTTCTGTTCCATTAAAACCCGGAGCTTCACATCGCTCCCCCGGCAGTCTAAAACATTTTTCGCCCGGTTCCCACTTCTAAATAAACTTAAAAAACTTGCCAACCGCTTTTCTTCGGGCTAGCATCTTGCTCATGGAAAATAAAACGATGATGATTTTTTCCACCCTTATTGCTAAAAAGGGAAAGGAAGACGCGTTAAGAAATGCTCTGTTTGAACTCGTTCCGCAGGGACGCGCTGACAAGGGCTGCATCTGCTACGATATGCACGAAGAAGTCGGCAAACCCGGTAATTTCTTCTTCTACGAAGCCTGGGACAGCAAAGAAAACTGGGATATCCACATGGAACAAGCTCATGTGAAGAAATTTGGCAGTTTGTGTCCTGACCTGACCGAGACCACAACGATGAACATCTGCAAGAAATCTATCTAGCTCTCAGAAAATAGTTTTGTTTATTTCCAAATTCCTCCTCTGGAAAGATACCCGTGATGGGACGTTCCAGGGAGGTTTTTTATTCCTTACCAAGTGAAGAGGTTGACCCAATAGTCGCCAAACCGTTTGACCTCGCCAACCATATATGGGGTTTCACCCTCCAGATGCTCCACCGAATCAGTGACTTCTTTCACAACAAAATTATCACTGTGATTCGTGGACTGACACCCCGTTGCTCCTGCGGCAAGGATACAGACAACTGCGATAATGAAAATCTTCTTCATTTTCCCTGATAGCGTGTTCAAACTCCAAACTATCTGCGCCCAGTTTAGCATTTTCAGCTTCCTCGTCAAGTCTATCCCTTTCAAAATTCTATAGAAAAAACTCTGGCTACCCTTTCGGTCTGGTGATAGAATTTGACCGAAACGCAGGGACACCCCTGAAATTCTATTAGGGGTGTGTTCTTGTTGTGCTTGAATCAGAATTTTTTATGGCTAAAAAATATGTAGCGATGGACGGCAATGAGGCGGTGGCCTATGTTGCCTACAGATGTAATGAGGTGTGCGGTATCTATCCCATCACACCTTCATCCACGATGGCAGAGTGGTGTGACGAATGGTCTGCCAAAGGCATCAAAAACCTTTGGGGTACTGTTCCTTCTGTCATGGAAATGCAAAGTGAAGGCGGTGCCGCCGGTGCGGTGCACGGTTCCCTGCTGACGGGCGCGCTTTCCACTACTTTCACGGCTTCTCAAGGTTTGCTCCTGAAGATCCCTAATATGTACAAGATCGCCGGTGAGCTGATCCCGACCGTCTTCCACATCGCCGCGCGTGCCCTGGCTACACACGCTCTTTCCATTTTCGGTGATCACAGTGATGTGATGAGCGCACGCAGCACCGGTTTTGCCATGCTCTCCTCCGCCTCCGTGCAGGAAGCGATGGATCTGGCTCTGGTGGCTCATGCTTCCACTCTGGAAGCCCGTGTTCCCTTTATGCACTTCTTCGATGGTTTCCGCACCTCTCACGAAGTTTCCAAGGTAGAGGTCATTCCCGAAGAGGTCATGCGCGAGATGATCAACGATGAATTCGTCATTGCTCACCGCAAACGCGCTCTGAACCCGGATCATCCCAGCATCCACGGCACCGCGCAGAATCCTGACGTTTTCTTCCAGGCGCGCGAAGCCTCCAATCCTTACTACAATGCCTGCCCCGCCATCGTCCAGAAGTACATGGACAAGCTGGCCAAACTGACAGGCCGTCAATACAAGCTTTTTGAATATGTCGGTGCTCCCGACGCGGAGAACGTTCTTATCTTGATGGGTTCAGGCTGTGAAGTGGCTCACGAAGCACTGGATGCACTGAACGCCAAAGGTGCCAAGCTCGGTCTGCTGAAAGTCCGTCTGTATCGTCCGTTCAGCGCCCGCGATTTCGTTGCCGCTCTGCCGGAAACGACCAGGAAGATCGCCGTTCTGGACCGCTGCAAAGAACCGGGTGCCACCGGTGAACCTCTCTTCCAGGATGTCGTCTGCGCCATCGCCGAAGCGATCGCCGCCGGCTGCACTCATCTCAAGAACGGTATGCCGGTCATCATGGGCGGCCGCTATGGTTTGGGTTCCAAGGATTTCACTCCTGCCCAGGTCAAGGCCGTTTATGACAATCTGGCCGCCGCCGCGCCGAAACTGAAATTCACGGTCGGCATCACCGATGATGTCACCAATCTGAGTCTGCCTGTGGACAAGCACTTCTCCACAGAATCCGACAGCGTGACCCGCGCCATGTTCTACGGTCTGGGTTCTGACGGTACCGTTGGTGCCAACAAGAACACCATTAAGATCATCGGCGAGGAACAGTACGCTCAGGGCTACTTTGTGTACGACTCCAAGAAGTCCGGTTCCATGACGGTCTCTCATGTCCGTTTCAGCAAGAACCCGATCCGTTCCTCTTACCTCATCAGCAAGGCCAACTTTGTGGCCTGCCACCAGCCGACTTTCCCGGACCGCTACGATATGTCCGCGAATCTGGTGCCCGGCGGCACACTGCTGATGAACACACCGTTCAGCGCGGATAAAGTCTGGGATACACTCCCGGCTGTGACGCAGAAATCTTTGATCGAAAAGAAAGCCAAGCTCTTTGTCATCGACGCAAACAAGGTCGCTCACGACACCGGCATGGGCAGCCGCATCAATACCATCATGCAGGTCTGCTTCTTTGCTCTGTCCGGCGTTCTGCCCAAAGATGTCGCCATCGAGAAGATCAAAGCTTCCATCAAGAAGACCTACGGCAAGAAAGGTGACGATGTCGTCGCCAAGAACATCGCCGCTGTGGACAAGACTCTGGAATGTCTCTATGAAGTGACCGTTCCGAACACCGTCGGCACCAAACAGCTCCTGTCTCCGGTCTCCGCCGATGCCACCGACTTTGTCAAGAACACCCTCGGACCGATCATCGCCGGTTTCGGCGACGATATGCCCGTCAGTGCATTCAAGGTGGTAGAAGACGGCTGCTTCCCGACCGACACGACCCGCTACGAAAAACGCGACCTGGCTCTGGAGATCCCGCAGTGGGATCCGAACACCTGTATCCAGTGTCTCAAGTGCTCTACCATCTGTCCGCACGCCGTCATCCGCGGCAAGATCTACGATCCGGCCGAGCTCAAGAACGCTCCGGCTACCTTCAAGAGCGTGGACTCCAAGGTGCCCGAATTCAAGGGCAGCAAGTTCACTCTGCAGGTTTCCGTGCACGACTGCACAGGCTGCGGTCTCTGCGTAGAAGTCTGCCCGGCCAAGAGCAAGACCGTGGAAGGCGCCAAGGCTATCAATATGGTTCCGCAAGTGCCGCTGCGTGAAAGCGAAGGCGCCAACTGGGACTTCTTCATGTCGCTGCCTGACACCGACCGCACCAAGATCAAGCCCACCATGCTGCGCCAGATGCAGACCATGCGTCCGCTCTTTGAGTTCTCCGGTGCCTGTGCCGGCTGCGGTGAAACTCCTTATGTCAAGATGCTCACTCAGCTCTTTGGCGACCGCCTGCTGATCGCCAACGCTACAGGCTGCAGCTCCATCTACGGTGGCAACCTGCCCACCACTCCGTATGCCAAGAACAGCTGCGGACGCGGTCCGGCATGGGCCAACTCACTCTTTGAAGACAACGCCGAATTCGGTCTGGGCTATCGTCTCTCCGTGGACAAACAGAACCAGTTTGCCAAGGAACTGCTCACCAAGATGGCTCCCGCTCTGGGTGACGACCTGGTCAACAGCATCCTCAATGCCAGCCAGAAGACTGAAGCGGAAATCTCCGCTCAGCAGGCCCGCGTGGCCGGTCTGAAAGCCAGACTGGCTGCCGACAGCTCCGCTGATGCCAAGATGCTCCTCTCCCTCGCTGATTCACTGGTCAAACGCTCCATCTGGATCATCGGCGGTGACGGCTGGGCCTACGATATCGGTTACGGCGGGCTGGATCACGTCCTGGCCTCCGGCAAGAATGTCAACATCCTTGTCCTCGATACGGAAGTCTATTCCAACACAGGCGGTCAAAGCTCCAAGTCCACGCCGAAAGGCGCTGTCGCCAAATTCGCGGCCGCGGGCAAGAAGCTCTGCAAGAAAGATATGGGTCTTATCGCCATGACCTACGGCAACGTTTATGTCGCCACGGTCTCCATGGGTGCCAATGACAACCAGGTCCTCAAGGCCATGGTCGAGGCCGAAGCCCACGAAGGTGTCTCTCTCATCATTGCTTACAGCCATTGTATCAATCACGGCATCAATATGAGAGAAGGTGCCAAACACCAGAAAGCTCTGGTCGATTCCGGCGCGCTCCTGCTCTACCGCTTCGACCCGAACCTCATGACTGCCGGCAAGAACCCGCTGCAGCTGGATTCCAAACCGAATCCGGCAGCCAGCCTGAATGACTTCTACGGCACTGAAAACCGCTTCAAGATGCTCCGCAAGAGCAACCCTGAAGCCGCTCAGAAACTGGTGGAAGAAGCCGCGGCCGATGCCGTCGCACGCTTCCAGAAGTACCAGTATCTGGCAGCTCAGCCTGTCACCAAGGAAGAAGCCTAGAGCCTTCCGGACGTGGTTAAACACGTCTGACAGGTAAAAACGAAGATCCCCGAAGGTTGTTCCCTTCGGGGATTTTTTTGTCCGCGAGTTTTTTAGAAAATTTTTCTTCCAATAGATCAAAATATCCAATAGTCTTTTGGCTTAGGGTAAAGGCCCCAAGTATTATTATGTCAAAATGCAGATATTGCGGAAGTACCACTTACGGCTCGTGTCCGCACAGCCCGTACAAGGTACACGAACACATCGAGGATGAAAGACGATGCGAATTTTGCGGCAGCAGTACCTATGGTTCCTGTCCCAAAAGTCCTTTCGGGATACACCGCCACGGACATGGCGGCAATAAATGCGTCTGGTGCGGTTCTACTTCCATAGGAAGCTGCCCCAAAAGTCCCAACAAAATCCACGAAAGATAACCTGGAAGATAATGCGTTCGCAGGCACACATAAACCAAGTCCTGCCA
>JAEENR010000188.1 GCA_016283885.1 Verrucomicrobiota bacterium | reverse complement strand
TGGATTATGCCGGACAGTTCGCTGATGAAGTCCATGCCGACGCTTACGGCAATGCGACAGCCATTTTCAACAAAGGCGGCTCACCCCGGCTGATGGTCATTGGCCACGGGGATGAGATCGGTCTGATGATCAGCTATATCTCGCCGGAAGGCTATCTGTACTTCCGCAGCATCGGCGGTGTCTTTCCGGGGATACTGCGCGCCCAGCGTGTGACCATCCACACGGCAAACGGCCCCCTGCCCGGTGTGATCGGCTCGGTGCCGCCGCATCTGATGGACAAGACCAGCAATGAACCCGAAAAGCTCAAGATCAATGACCTCTTTATAGACATCGGCGCCAAGGACCGCGAGGACGCTCTGAAGTATGTCCGCATCGGCGACCCCGTGACTCTGGACGGATACTTCTCCCGTCTGGCCAACGGCAACCTGGTGGCCCGCGCCTTTGACAACCGGGTCGGCAGCTGGATCGCGGCCGAAACCATCCGTCTGCTGAAAGAATCGGGCAAGCCATGCAACGCGGAAGTGATTGCCACATCCAGTGTTATGGAAGAAATCGGATGCCGCGGCGCTTCCCAGATCGCCTATTCGGTCAAACCCGATGTGGCTCTGGTGGTGGATGTGACCCACGCGACCGATTATCCCGGCGTGAGCCATACTCAGCACGGCGAAACCAAGATGGGCAAAGGCCCCACTCTGACCCGCGGAGCCTGCAATCATCCCAAAGTCTTTGAACGTCTGGACAAAGTGGCCAAGGAAGCCGGCATCCCCGTCCAGTACGAAGCCACCTCTCGCACCAGCGGAACGGATACGGACGTGGTCTTTGTGACCCGCGGCGGCATCCCCAGCGGACTGGTCAGTCTGCCCAACCGTTATATGCACTCGCCGGTGGAAATGATCAATATCTCCGACCTGGAGGCGATCCCGCGCATCTTTGCCGCCTTCGCGCTGAGTCTGGGAAAGGACGAAACCTTTAAAGTGATCGAATAGTCATGAACGACAAGCTGAACTTCATCCACGGCCGCCGGAGCATCCGTCAATATACTCCGGAAACGGTGGACGAACAGACGATCCGCTCCCTGCTGGAGGCCGGGATGTCCGCGCCTTCAGCCAGAGCCTGCGACCCCTGGCGGATACTGGTGGTCACGGACCGTGCCAGGCTCGACAAACTGGCCGGGATCCTGCCTTATGGTAAAATGCTCCGCACGGCACCGCTGGCCTTTGTCGTCTGCGGCGATCTGAATCAGGCCAACAGTCAATCCATCAGCTATCTGCTGCAGGACTGCTCCGCGGCCATCGAGAACATCCTGCTGGCGGCTCATGCCCTGGGGCTGGGTGCCGTCTGGCTGGGGATCCATCCGCGTGAAGACCGCGTCACCGGAGTCAAACAGCTCTTCGGAATGCCCGAAGAGATCATCCCTGTGGGCGCGATCTCGATAGGCCGGCCCGCGGAAACCAAGGAAGCCCGCACCCGGTTCAAACCGGAGTACGTCCACTACGATCAATGGTGATTTTCAGCCCGTGATTTTACCGCCGCTCTGTTGGAATTTTCCTTCAAAAAACAGAGCGGCGTTTTCATTTTTTCTCCGCCAAATCGGAGAGAAATAAAAAAAATTTCAATTATTTGATTTTTTTGCCGGATTGCACTTGACCAACAGAGTGATTTCTACTATCACAAGAGCGGGAGTTTGAAAAAGGATCAAGCAGGATGCTCAGTGATTTTTCAGTATTAGCCGCAGCGACACAAGTCGAACCGGATCTTCTTTATATTTGGTCACAGGCCACAAATGAGACAAAAGGCATTCTCATTTTTCTGGGAGTAATGTCGATCATCGCGTGGTCCGTGATGGTTTACAAAGTGACCCAAATGTACCGGGCACGCAAACTCAACAGAGTTTTTCAGGAAGAATTCAAAAGACAAAGTGATGTCCTGGACATTTTCAATCGCAACGTTAAAGTGGAGGGATGCCCCCTCTTCAACATCTACCGCGATGCCTGCGCTGAAATCAACCACCGTCTCCGTGTGATCCCGCCGGCTCAGCCCGTGACACCGGATCCCATGTCCATGCCGCCTCCTCCGCCTCCGGCCGCGCCCGTGATCCCGGCCATGCCGAATGTCAATATGCCGGGAACGTTTCCCCAGGGCACTGTCCAGACCATGCCCCAGGCAGCGGGACAGCCGGGACTCTATTCCCAGCCCGTTATCCCCGGACAGCCGGTTCCCCCGGTACAACCCGTTTTACAACCGCAACCCGTTTCCCAGATCCCTGTCCAGCAGCAGCCGGTCACTTGCCGCCTGAGCATCAAAACCATCGAGCACATCAAAGGCAACATAGAACGCACCGTGGCGGAAGAATGCCTGAAACTGGAATCGGGTCTGATCTGGCTGGCAATCGCCGTCAGCGGTTCTCCGTTCATCGGTCTGCTCGGTACCGTCTGGGGCGTGATGAGCGCTTTCAGCTATGTGGGCGCCAAGGGCAGCGCCGATCTGGCGACCATGGCTCCCGGTGTGGCCGGTGCCTTGATCGCGACTGTCGGCGGTCTGGCTGTCGCCATTCCTTCTATGTTTTTCTATAACTGGCTGGTGCACAACCTGCGCGCGTTCACTGTGGAAATGGACAACTTCGCGCAGGAACTGTCCTCCAAGATCGAAACGGAATTTCTCTCTGACGATTGATAACCTATGCGGCGCTTTTCCCAGAAGAACTCACTTGTCACCCTCAGCGAAATCAACATCGTGCCGCTGATGGACTTGACCTTCGTGCTCCTGATCATCTTTGTGATCACGACTCCCCTGCTGGAGCAGAGCATGAAGCTGGATCTGCCCAGCGGCGGTGAAGTCGATCCCGAACCGCTGCGTCCCGATGACGTGGCCACCATCGAGATCGATCCCGCAGGCAATATGCGCCTGGATAAGAAGCCTCTGAATCTGGAACAGATCAAAGATGCTCTCAACCTTATGCACGCCCAGAAAAAGGATCTGGTCATCCACATCCGCGGAGATGAGAACACACCTTATAAACACATTGCCGCCGTAGTGGATGTCTGTCAGAAAAACGGCATGACTTCCCTTTCACTCCAAACCGAATTTGAGCCCAAACAATGAAAGAGAGTAAAAAAGCTGTCCTGATATCACTAGCCCTGCACGGAGGTCTGCTGGGAGCTTTCCTGGGCGGAACGGCTTTTATCAACCCAACACCTAAGCAGGAACCGGTCGTGAACCTGCCGCTCATCCACCTGACCCAGGTTCCGTCTGTCCTGACAGATGAAGCTATTTTCAATCCGGGTGGAGCGCCCGAAGTGGGAGAACCCTCACCGGAACCTCCTGCCGCTCAACCAGCCGCACCCGCGCCCGCGCCGGAACCCGCTCCGGCACCCAAGGTAGAACCCGTTAAAAAACCGGAACAAAAGACCGTAAAAGAAACCAAGAAACCGGAGAAAAAAGCGGAGACTAAGAAAACCGAGACTAAACCCAAAGATCCTCCGAAAAAGAAAACTCCGGAAAAAGTCGATCTCAGCAAACTTGTTGTCAAACCCGACAAAGCCAAAGCCGCACGCGAAGCCAAAGAACGCGCGGAAGCGGAAGCCGCTGAAGCCGCTGCCGCCAAAGCCGCTGCGGAATATGCCGCTCAGAGAAACGCCGCCATCAGCGGTGCCATCGCTACTGCCAAAGGTTCCTCTTCCGGCGCGGTGACCAGTCTGGGCAAATCCAGTGCCTCCGGCGCGAGCGTCAAAGGCGCGGCTCCCGGCAATGGAGACGGCACCGGCATCGGACCTTCCGTCGCTAATTATAATCAATACGTTATTTCCCTTTACAACCGCTCCTGGAATTGTCCCTCGGATCTGACCGATGCGGGAGCCACCACGACCGTTGAAATCAAAATCAATAAAGACGGCAGCATCCGCTCCTCCCGGATCACTAAGAGATCCGGCAACAAGTCCCTGGACGACAGCGTTCAAAGAACACTGGACGTCGTTGCCGCCTCCGGAGTTCCGCCGCTGCCTAATGGAGCTCCCGAACCCCGGACGCTCACCATCAATTTTAACTTAAAAAATCGTTTGAAATAAATTAGTTATTGATACAACAATGAATATCGGCAAATTGATACCTACTGTTTTCGCGGCACTCGTGCTCGCGGTGACACCATTCCTTTCACTCGATGCCCAGGCGCAAAGCTCAAGCGGTGCTTATGATATCGACCGCAACATATCCGGCACCACCAAGCCCTACCCGGTCAATATCAGCGGACTTTCCGGCGAAGCTCTGAAGATCCTCCAGTTCGATCTGGAAGTCGGCGGCTGCGACATCGTATCCAAGGACAATGCCGACTATCTGGTGACTGCCTCCAACAAGGAAAATATCATTGGGAAACTGACCGACAAAACCAGCTCCATCCGCTTTTTCAACCGCTCCTATAAGAATGGGACGACCCGCACACAGGTCCATGCTCTGGCCGCCGATATCATCAAAGCCCTGACCGGTGCGGACTCCATCTTCGGTATGAAGATCGCCTACTGCATCAATACCGCCACGGATAAGAATGAGATCTATATCGCTGATTTCGACGGCTCTAACCCTCACAAGCTGACTAACGACGGCAGCATGATCCGCGGTCTGACCTGGGGACCCGACAATGAATCCCTCTTCTTCTGCTCCTATCGCGCGGGCAATCCCGACATCTACCGCCAGGATCTCCGCACCGGCAAGCGCACCCGCATCGCGGGCTATCTGGGACTCAATACCAGTCCCGCTATTTCGCCGGACGGCAAAAAGATCGCCATGATCCTCAGCAAAGGCGGCAGTCCCGATCTTTATGTGGCCAACATTGACGGCACTAATCTGAAACAGCTCACCCACACCAAGGGGGATGAATCCTCACCCTGCTGGTCTCCGGACGGAACTAAGATCTGCTTCAGCAGCCGTCAAAGCGGAGCCTCCCGACTCTATGTCATCCCGGCCGCCGGCGGCCAGATGAAGCAACTCAAAACTTCCGGTGTCGGTTCTGCCACGGAACCTGACTGGTCACCGGATGGAAAGTCGATCGCTTTTACCACAACTACAAGAAGTTCTTTCCAGATCTGTGTCGTTCCTTCTCAGGGCGGCGTGGTCGAAGTACTGGCCGAAGGAGCGTCCCCCAACTGGGCCTCCAACTCCCGCACTTTGATCTTCAGCAAAAAATCTGGTAAAAAAAGTTCACTTGTTATGCTTGACGTTCCAACGAAAAAGTCCAAAATAATCGGGAGCGTCACTGGCAGTGCTACGCAACCCTGCTGGACTCGGTAAAAAGTCAAAAACAACTATACTAACAAAACGATGAAAAATCTCTTTAAACCTCTTTCTGTTCTGGGACTTATCCTGGCTGTATCCCTGATGACCTCAGGCTGTAAAAATCCTAAACCGGGCTTAACAGATATCCCCTCTACCAGCCCTAGAATCAAACAGGCAGGTCCAACTGGTCCCAACCAGGGCGCAAATAACGGTGCCAGAAACGCTAACAACGGCGGTGGTATTGGTATTGGCAACGACGGCGGCATCGGAAGCGGCTCCAATCTGAGCGGCAACGGCATAGATGACTTGACCGATGACCAGTTCAACAATTTGTCCGCTGACGCGCAGAGAGAATACTTTGAAGGCCGTCCGATGGATCGCGAAGCCCTCAAAGCTTACACCGTTTACTTTGATTTTGACAGCTCTTCGGTTCGTCCGACGGATATGGCTAATGTCCAGTCTGTTGCCAGTTACCTGAGCTCCCACGCTGATTGTGCGCTCCTGATCGAAGGTCACTGCGACGAACGCGGCACTGATGAATACAACCAGGCTCTGGGTGAACGCCGTGCGCAGTCCGTCAAGGAAGCGATCGCCAACGCCGGCATCGCCAGCCACCGTGTCCGCACTCTGAGCTATGGCGAATCCAAACCGGCTGTGGATGGTACTACTGCCGAAGCTTATGCCAAGAACCGCCGCGGCGAATTTGTTCTGCTCCTGCCCAAGACTGAAGGTGCCGGCACAGAAGCCGCCGATGTTTCTGATATCGTTAGTGAGTAATTTCCAATAATTTTATCTCAACTCAATAATTGAAATTGATCAAAAGGCTCTCCCCGGAGAGCCTTTCTTTTTTGATAGTTATTGCATTCTTTTCAAAATCTGTCATACTTGCCACCGTTCGCGTCATTATGACGCGTATTTTTTAGGAATAGAAATATGCCATTAACTACAACCAAAGATTTGTTTGCCAAAGCGTTAAAAGGTAAATACGCTCTTGGGGCATTCAATGTGAATAACATGGAGCTCGTACAGGCCATCGTTGCCGCGTGCGAAGAAGAAAAAGCTCCCCTCATTCTCCAGATTTCCCGCGGCGCCCGCAGCTATGCCAACCCGGTCTATCTGAAGAAGCTCATCGAGGCCGCTGTCAGCCTTTCCAATATTCCTATCGCTGTCCATCTGGATCATGGCGATACCTTTGAACTCTGCAAAGAGTGTATCGATGAAGGTTTTACCAGCGTTATGATCGACGGCAGCCATCTGCCCTTTGAAGAAAACATCGCTATCACCAAGAAAGTGGTGGAATACGCCCATGCCCACAATGCCGTAGTTGAAGGCGAACTGGGTAAACTCGTTGGTTCTCAGCATGATGATGGTGAAGGTACCGGTGAATTCAATAAATCCGGTGTCTATACCCGTCCTTCCGAAGCCGTTGAATTCGTGAAAGCGACCGGCGCGGACTCTCTGGCCGTCGCGATCGGCAACTCCCACGGTGCCTATAAGTTCACGGGTGAACAACACCTGGATCTCGAACGTCTGAAAGCCATCAAAGCCGCTCTCATGGAAGCCAATCTGGGTGATTATCCTCTGGTTCTCCACGGTGCTTCTTCCGTTCCTCAGTATCTCGTAGCCGAGATCAACAAGTACGGCGGAGCTCTGCCGGGCGCCCAGGGCGTACCCGAAAGCGACATCGAAGTGGCCCGCCGCACAGGCTGCACCAAGGTCAACATCGACACCGACCTGCGTCTGGCTCTGACCGCCGGCATCCGCAGAGTGTTTGCTGAGACTCCGAAAGAATTCGATCCCCGCAAGTACCTCGGTCCCGCAAGAGAAGAAGTCAAGAAGCTCGTCCGCCACAAAGTACGCGACGTACTCTGCTGCGCCGGTCATGCTTTTGACTAAACCGAAAATGAATGCCGCCGCCTGAAAATGGCGAGGCGTCCTTTCTGAAAGTCCTGTTTTCCCCTGTGAAAGCAGGACTTTCTGTTTTCAGAATTGCTCTGGACCCGCTTCTGCCCTTATAATGAAGCCGTCTTCGGACAGCGTGCTTATATGCTCAAGATCCACGTCAGTCATAACGGGAAAACAGAAGGACCTTATCCAATGGAAGTCATTCAGGAAAAAATCCTGAAAGGTGAATTGACTTCCAAAGACTGGGTTTGGTGGCACGGACAAAAAAACTGGGTACACATCACAGATCTGCCCGGCATCCGTTTTGAGGAAACACCCAAAGCACCTCAGCCCCGGAAAACTGCTGAGGCAAAAACTCAACCATTAGAACATCAGGAAAATAAAAAAGAGGACACATCCCGCGCCGCTGACGATACCGCGGAAAAAGAAGACGGTTTCACCATTCCCGATTTTCAAGTCGAATTCCTCCTGTGGATAACCGCCGGCTGGTACTGGTTCCGGAGTCTCCTTTTACCGGACCGGCTCAAAGTCAATCTCACCGCGATGATGCCGATCCTGCTCCTTTTCATAGCCGCGCGCTCCGAGCACAAACTCATCCTCATTCTCTGTAACTGTCTCCTGCCGATACTTCTGGGCGGATGGAACTGGATCATCATGGAGCAGTTCCGCAAACATCCCGTTGATACCCGTGATCTTTTCCAGGCTTATGGACGCGCTCCCTTTCAACTGTTCTGCATGGGGTTGATCGCTCAGATCCCTGTATTCTGCATGGCATTGTTTGAATCCGAGGAAAATGCCAGTGCATTCTTCCTGCTGACTTCCTTCATCCTCTCATTCTTCCTGTTCTACACGAATAACCTCCTTGTGGATAAAAGGCTGTCGCTCCTCAACGCCATCATGATCAGTGTCCAGGCCGTAAACAGACGCTTCTTTCCCACACTGCTCTACCTCTTTCTGGCCGGCGCGCTCGCCGCTTCCGGGATCCTTTTTTTCCTGGTCGGATTCATCTTTACTTTCACGATCGCCTATGCCTCCACGGTCTTTGCTTACCTGTGGGTCTTCAGCCGGGATACGATCAGCCAGGAAGAAAACTGGGAAAACTAACTTATCCCGGAACTGCCATTGCGGATGGTTTAAATCGTCTCGAAAAAATCTCGCCCCGATGGTTATGAAAAGAACCACCGATAAACGAAAAGAACCACGGATGGACACAGATAAACACAGATAAAATATTGAATAACAAAGTGTTCCATAGAGACTCACGACCCGCGCGTCTCACATTATTTTGACCCGGAAGGGGTCATAGATGGCAGCCGGGGGTGAGTGCAGCGTACCCCCCGGTAACGTGATCCCCCCAAAATCTCACCCCGACGGGGTGACAGAGCACATTCACTGTAAATCCCGAAGAATGATTCACCCCCGGAATAATTTTAATAAGTTATTATTAGAGTTTATTATAAATAAAATTATTTTTTATTATTTTTTATTGACACTCTTTCTTTTTTGTGAAAAATAAATTCGCTGCTTCTGAAGAGCGAATTTGAGAGAATAATAATATGAAAACAAGTTACACGCTAATCACAGCGCTTCTCATGGCAGGAGCCGCAAACTTACACGCAATGGGGGATCTCCAGATCTCT
>JAEENR010000187.1 GCA_016283885.1 Verrucomicrobiota bacterium | reverse complement strand
CTTCCAGGATCTGTTTGACTAAGAACGTGACCGTAGTCTTGCCGTTAGTTCCCGTAACCCCAATCATCCAGAGGTGATCAGCGGGATTCTTATAAAACGCGGCAGCAATCAGCGGCAGTGCCTTGCGAGAATCCGGAACAATGATGCGAGTCATCTTGCCGCCGCTGGTCCCTTTCTGTTCACAAACGACCGCAACCGCACCCTTTTCAGCAACAGAGGCAATAAAACGATGTCCATCTGTTTCTACACCACGGATCGCGACAAATAATTTTCCCGGTGTCACACAACGGGAATCATAAGCCACACCGGTCACTTCTTTATCCAGTGAACCAACAACTTCCACTTTACCCAACGGAGCTATGATCTGACGTAATTTCATTTATCTCACCTTTCCCACTGCTACCTTGATTTTATCCGGCGGGATATCCAAATATCTGGCGACCCGCTCCCCGATCTCGTGGAATGTCAACGCAGGAGCGACACCGCCATAAGTGCTTCCCGTCTTTGGTTCATCCACCATCACACTCATTACAATGGCTGGATCCTCGGTCGGAAAGAATCCCACAAAAGAAGCATAATACTTTCCGGGTAAATATCCTACACCACCGGCACCCGCTTTTTGAGCTGTCCCGGTCTTTCCCCCCACAGAGTGATAGGTCAGGTCTGCCCGGTAACCCGTACCACGCATATCCGTATCACCGAGCGTTACAGAACGCATAGCTTTGATAGCATCGCGGGCCGCCTTTTCACTGATGACACGCCGCACCGGCTGTGGAAATTCCTCTTTGCAGATATTGCCTTTAGAGTCTTCAATTCTGTCCAAGATCACAGGACGCATCAGCATCCCCAGATTTGCCACCGCGCCAATAGCCATAGTCGTCTGCAACTGGCTCACCGCGATGCCCTGTCCGATAGGAACGCGGCTGATGCTGAGTTTGTCTTTCGTCGGCTGGATCGCGTCACGAATACCGGAACGCTCACCGGGAAGCATGATCCCCGTTAAAGCACGATAACCAAAATTACGTATATATTTGTTTTCAACCGTAGGAGTCAACATCCAGCCCAACTTGCCAAAACCAACATTAGACGATTTGATCAAAATTCCTTCCAAAGTTAAAACACCCAGATCGCCATGGTTGGATTCTCTGGGTCTCTTTCCCCATTCCGCATTCCATGTCGAACAGTTGATAGGAGTATTCAAAGTATATTTTTCCTCGTTCAACGCCGCGCACAACGAGACTACTTTAAACGTGGAACCCGGCTCGATCAGATCCGCGATGATACGGTTGCGCCAAGTCTCGGCCGGAAAAAGAGAAGGATGATTCGGATCATAATCAGGAGTAATGGCATAAGCCAGAATACGTCCCGTCTTCACCTCTGCAACTACACAGCTAACAGTCAGAGGATGATACTCTTCCATTGTTTTTTCCAGTTCTTCTTCTACGATCTGCTGGATAGCGGAGTCCAAAGTCAAAACGACCGTTAAGCCGTCACCGGCATCAAAATTGTGGCCTCTGTGCGATGTTATCTCTGTGCCATCCCGGCGAATAATCTTCTTACGCCAGCCCAAGCTGCCCAGCAGTTGATCATTCAGAAACCGTTCTACGCCATCCGCTCCCTCAATAAGCTGCACGCTCTTATTGTCATTGACCTTTAATTCCATGGCTTTAGTATAACCCAGCACATGAGACATAAACTTGCCATTCGGATACTCACGTCTGTAATCCGGCTCTCCCGATACTACAGATGTTCTTAAAGCCCTGTAATTTGGAGCAGTCGTTTTATCATATCCGGGCCAGTTGGTAATGGGGAATTTCGCAATCTCACTGCGTAAATGCTGCCAGTTTTCCAAAGGTACATTCCTGCAGATGCGCACATATTGATTGGTAATGATCTGATACTTGGAATTGAGCTGGGCATAAACAGGTTCCCCCTCCGGGGTGTGCACCTGTCCTTGAGAATCATTGACACAGACCGCGCAGAGATTCGTATTAGGTATTCCGTTTGTCGAACGAACGTAAATGGGCAAACCTTCTTTAGATAATTTCGGGAAACCATTCTCATTAGTCCAAGGTGTCCAAGTTCCTCCCCAAACAGGGCGATAAAAGCAGCTTTTTCTCACAAGCTCCTCTCTATCTACAGAGGTCAGAGAGGACAGCAAAGTTAAAAACGCCGAACGCGCCTGAGGATCGACCTGATGCAGCAGCTTGGGATTGATCACGATATTCCGCACATCTCTTGTGATGGCTAACAGGTTGCCTTTGACATCCTTGATAGCACCACGGCGCGGAGCGTAAAATTCCGTCCTGCTTACATTGTTATCACACAAATTCTTATAGTATTCATGCTGAAAATACTGCACATAAACTAGACGGCAAGCCAGAACAGCAAAGCAGAACATCACCCCTGCGATGATGAACTGCAGCCATTTGATTTGACTTGTTGGCAGTATATTCATTCTTTCTTATTCCATTCAAACGTTTCTTCCACTTCCGGCAAACGAACTGTCTGTGTGGGGGAAGTGTAATTCCAATAAATGCCCTCTTGTTCCGCGCGTTTGAAAATATTATCGGGAGACTTCAGCAAAATAAGTTCTTTGGCCAAAACCTCATTGGTTTGTTTGATATTGCGCAGCTCCATCTCACAAGCCCGAATCCTCTCCCCTAAATCATGGTTCCTCTGGTCCAGACGGATGCGGACGAGTCCCAGGATCAGAACCAACAAAACGACCGTTCCCGCCGTTAGCACAAAAAAAAGATACGGAAGAGACTTTTTCTCTCCCTTGAACGCCGCGCTGTATCTTCTTTTTGCCATATCCTAACCTGCTTTTTCAAAAACTCTTAACCGTGCGCTTCGGGAACGGGGATTTTGTTTTATTTCTTCTTCTGTCGGTTCAATAGGTTTCCGAGTCAGGATTTTCAGCAAAGGAGCGCGTTCTTTACGAAATTCCGGGATATCCACTTCCCCTTCCACTACATAATCTCTGGCCAGAGTTCTTCCGAAATCCTTGACGATCTTATCTTCACCCGAATGAAAAGTGATCACCGCCAGCCGCGCACCGGTTTTCAACATGGGGATCAATTTATCCAAAGCCGAACGCAGATGTTCAAACTCTTGATTGACTTCAATACGGATAGCCTGGAAGACACGAGTGGCCGGATGGATCTTTTTACCGGCTCTGGGCAGTTTGCTTTCTATGAATGAGGCCAGCTGTTTCGTGCTGACAAAGCGTCTCAGCATTCTTTCCTCTTCAATGGCACGAGCCAAACGGCGGGATTCCCTCACTCCTCCATAGTAGAAAAATAAATCCGCCAGTTCATCCGCAGAGTATTCATTCACAACATACTCCGCTGTAAGCTCCTGTGTACGATCCATACGCATATCCAAAGGAGCATCGCCCTGAAAACTGAATCCGCGTTCGATCCGGTCAAACTGCATGGAGCTGCAGCCCAGATCCAGCAGAGCCCCGTCTAATTCAATACCGCTGAAAAGTTGATCCACATCGGAATAATTCCCCTGTTTCAGCTGGCAGCATGATCCAAATTGACGGGAAAGTTTTAGAGAAGTTCTCTGGAGCTCATCCCCATCTCGATCGCACCCGTACAGCCGACCCGACGGAGAGATTCTCTGTAACAACGCAGATGCGTGCCCACCCGCGCCGACTGTTCCGTCGAAGAAGATCATACCGTCCTTCGGTTCGAGCAGTTGCAGTATCTCTTTCAGCAATACCGGATTGTGCGTGTATTCGTCCACTTCTCATGCTATTGTACAGATGTGGCTCTTGCACTGAAAGGATTCGCCGCTGAGCGCACCTGACGCGCCATACTCACACGATCCGTCAGGCGGCTCGTTTTTTTGGCACGTTCCTTTTGATTCAGCCGGGTGTACAGTTCACGTCTGGACAACACCTTGCCGAAAAGGCGAACCTTTACGTCCTGATATGTCAGGTCGTTTTTCACTACTTCAACTTTGGCCAGCTTTTCCAGACGGATCTGCTCCACTCTTTGCCGGTGCAGACTGATAGCTCTCCAAGGATTGAAGATAACCTCAAAAACACGAATCAGACGAGACCTCTGTCCAATGCGAACACGAAGCGACTCCTCTGCCGTCGCCGCTGTACCGCATATACTCATCTCTGCGGTACCTGCTGAAAGTCTTTCAGACTTCCCATCGAATAATTGTACACTGTTATCAGGCCAACCCATATCTACGTCCCGAGTAAACTTTCGATTACTCGCATTTTAGATCCGACCGACAATATCAGTCAGATCTTGTTGTTCATTCGTAAATTCATCGGCATCATAAGCCTCCTTAGACCAGATGCTGAAACGGTCAACCTCACCCACAAGGACAACCTTGTTTGAAACCGTTCCAGCACCTGATTTGGCTTCGATGCCAACACGTTCAAGCATCCATGACGGAATCGTGATACGTCCCTGCGTATCCATCGTTACCTGTTCGGAACGCGTGCCGATGAAACGACGAAGTTTCTCAGCAACTGGATCCAGCAAATCGAATGTATCGATCTTCTGAGTGTACCGCTCGAAAACAGAAAGTGGGATGGCCGTGATACATGCAGAGTTATCCTTGCTCGCTCTGATCAGTGTCAACACCATCTCCATCTGAACAACCCCCTCCTTTGTGCCTTCAGCAACAGGTTGTCCTTTGCGCATTACAATATTGGGAACCTCACCGATTTTGCGCCACTTTGTTGGAACCTGAATACGCCTCTTCTCGTCCAGCTCTTGAGTGCTGGTCGAGTAGAAACGAACAGGTTTGTTAGTGTTTTCGTCAGTCATGGCTGCGAACTGAGAGAAAAATACCATAATTTATCTCCACTTGGCAACCATTTTTTCTCCATTTTTTAAAAATTTTTTTCCTTTTTCTCTCCAGAAATACTCCTCAAGTGTTTTCACATTTTTTCACAAGTTATTCACAACCCTCTGAAAACAACATTTGATAATATATGTAATTTGTTTTAAATAAAAATGTTATAACTATTTTAAGAAAACAGCCGCAGATGGACAAAAACCATGTTTTTGAACAACTCTTTCACACCTCCTTAAAAGGTCAAAAAAATAAAAAAAAGGATGTTTTTTCAAACATCCCCGCAAAATTTTTGACCAAACAACGATCAATCTCTTCTTATTTTTGAAATTTTAGCGATCTCATCCGGGTCCAAAGCTCTATTGAAAACCGCCAATCCGCCGATCTTGCCAACAAAAAAATTTCCCATTCCTGATTTGAGCTGCACCGCGCCGACAGTAAAATCCGACCCGTTACTCCCCATCCCATCCGGATAATAGTAAGGATTCTTGGATTGAACTAATCCCTCTGGATATCCCGGAAAACCCTTCGTGTGAGAAATCAGCTCCGGCTCACGAGGCTCAAAAACACCATCCAGATAAGAACGTATATACTTTCCATCGTAAGTAAAGGCCACGCAGCACCATTGTCCCAAAGGAACCGTCTGTTTACCGGCGGAATAGTCTATGGAATAAGGAAAAGGAGGAGTCGGTTTTCCTGTTTTGGATATATGTCCGCATACCTGATCAGCTCCATTGTAATGAGGAAGCGAGACAAAAAGCCCGTATTGACGTTTTCCGCCTTCCTGATACTCATTCCACATTCCTCCTACAAAACCTGTTTGCCTCGATTCTTTTTTAATCCAGGCCAGAACTGTCACCTGATTGTCTTTAAGATCAAGCGCACCTGTTTTCTCATAAGGCAAAGAAAGATAGCTGGATCCATTCAACTGGACAGAACGACCTGACCAAGGTCCATCCTCCACTACGGGAATAGGATTTCCACACTCTGTAAGCTCATAACATCCTGCTCCTTTGGAACATTTAGGCATTCCCGGTTCTTCCGAGAAATCCCAAAACGCGACCAGGCCGTCTATATGTTTGAAGGCAGAATAGGGAGTTTTTTGAGTCATGCTGACGCAGCCAAAGAGTCCCGCTGCCGCCAGCAGTAGACCACCGCCGTACACAATCTTCTTTATTGAAAACATGGGATCGATTATTCGCCCGGTATCCTGATGCCCACACCCGGATACATCCGGCGATACCGATTGCACTGTTCGCCCAGGATAGCCGCTACGCCCAAAATATCGTGAGCCGTAGCCGCGCGCGATAATACCGCTACCGGACGATCGATACCCAAAAGAATGTCGCCATAGACATTTGTGCGTGACAAATGCTGAACTAAGCGGCTGGAGATATCCGCAGCCTCCAAGTTGGGGAAAATTAAAACATTGGCCTTTCCGGCCACAGCTCCCAGCGCATCATCACCCAGTTTCCGGTGAGCAATCTCTGAAATAAGCGCCGCGTCAGCCTGAAGCTCTCCATCAAAAAAGGCTTTGATCCCTTCCTTTTCAGCTCGATTCGCCGCCAGCAGCGCAGCGGCATATTCCTTGGAAGTGATCCCCTGAGCCATTGCGGATTCATGAGTCGTCAATGAAAGCAGCGCCACCCGGGGCGGTTCACTTGTTATCTGCAGTGCCAGCCGCGCGGTCGCCACAGCGATATCCGCCAGTTGTTCGATCGTAGGATCTTGCTGAATAGAACAATCTGCCAGGAATAAAACCCCGTCCGAACCGATCTTAGCATTATCCGCGTCTCCCAGCTCAATGATCTGACAGCCGCACACCGTTTGAGTTCCCTCGGCAGGATGGATGATCTGCAGCAGCGGACGCAAAACAACACTGCTGGAATCCACTGCGCCAGAAACCATTGCGTCAGCCTGATGCATAGCCAGCATCATCGAGGCATAGAAATTGGGCTGATACATCGCCTCCCTCGCCGCCGTCATATCCAATCCATAACCTCTGCGAAGCAATTCAAACCTTCTTACAAAAGTCTCCAAATCATCGCTTTGTATTGGATCAATAATTCTCACGCCTTCCAGCGAGATACTCAGTTTATCCGCCGTTTCCCTGATTTGTTTGCGATTTCCCAAAAGAATGGGAACCCCCAGTTTCAAGGTAAAGAACTGGCGCGCGGCTTGTATTACCCGGGAATCTTGTCCCTCTGGAAACACAACCCGCTTAGGATGTGACTGTAGTCTCTCAAATATGCCAGTTATAAAACGCATCAGTTACGCATCGACCCCAAAGGAGTCCCAAACATGCTCGAGCCCGCATTTTAAAAGAGCACCCCACACTATTTCAAGAGAAAAATGTTCTTCTTTAAAAAATTTTTTGGATTTCTTTTTTTCTGAAATTAAAAAAATCAGCGATAAAACTCTTTAGTCTCTGGATGAGAAGTAATTTGAAAATATTTCCCGCTTTTTTACGTCGGATAGGACAGATTTTATGTTTGAACTCACCTTCCATATAGGAGAGAATATGCGCATGAATATAGCGAAGAAGGTCATGTTCACGCTGTTATTAGGTCTGATCACCCAGAATATCAGCTCCGCTGCGGAACCCAATGAAACCACGCATCCCCAAACAGGCTGGTATCTCTTTACCTCTTTCCGGGATAACGGACAAGATGGGCTGCACCTGGCTTTGAGCCGGGACGGTTATACCTGGACCGCACTGAATAATGACAAATCTTTCCTCCAATCAACGGTGGGGGCGAAAATCATGCGCGATCCGTCTATCGCACAGGGACCGGACGGCACCTTCCATCTGGTTTGGACCAGCGGCTGGACCAGCAAGGAAAGCAAACAATTCGGCTATGCTTCCAGCAAAGATTTGATCAACTGGTCTGAGCAGAAAGGCGTTCCGGTCATGCAGAACGAACCCAAAACACGTAATATCTGGGCTCCGGAGCTTTTCTACGACAAAAAGGAAGAACTGTGGTATATCTTTTGGTCTTCCACTGTAACAGATAAATTCCCAGGCGAATCCAATATCAGCGAAGACAACTATAACCATCGGGCTTTCTACGTCACGACTAAAGACTTTAAAACTTTTTCAGACAGCAAACTGTTCTGGGATCCCGGCTTCAACGTAATCGACTCCACAATGGTCATGGACGGCGACCGTTATATTATTGTATGCAAAGATGAAAGACTGGATCCGGTAAAAAAGAATCTGCGCATGGCAACAGGTAAAACTCCGACCGGCCCCTTCATCAATGTATCCGCCCCCTTTACCATCAGCTGGGTGGAAGGCCCTTCACTGCTGAAGATCGGCGACACCTGGTTCTGCTATTTTGACCATTATGCCAATCCTCATTATTACGGAGCTGTTCAAACAAAAGATTTTAAAACATGGACGGATTGTTCCAAGGAAATGTCCTTTCCCAAAGATCATCGCCATGGAACCGTTATTGAAATTACGGAAGATCTAGCCAAAAAACTTCTGGAAAAGAAAGACTAAAGATTTATGGAACAAAAAGCGGATATTGCGTTGATCGGTCTGGCCGTTATGGGACAGAATCTGGTTCTGAATATGAATGACCACGGTTTCACTGTGGCCGTTTATAACCGAACAGTTTCCAAAGTAGATCAATTTCTGGCGAATGAGGCCAAAGGATCCCGTATCATCGGCACTCATTCTTTGGAGGAATTAGTCTCAAAACTGAAACGTCCCCGCCGGGTAATGATGCTTGTCAAGGCCGGCAGCGCTGTCGATGATCTGATCGAAAAGCTGGTCCCCTTGTTAGAACCCGGTGACATCATTATTGACGGCGGCAATTCGCATTTCACGGACACGATCCGCCGGACAAAATATGTGGAAAGTAAAGGATTGCTCTATATCGGAACCGGCGTATCCGGCGGTGAGGAAGGTGCACGCCGCGGACCTTCCATGATGCCGGGGGGCTCCCCTGCCGCCTGGGAAAGCGTCAAGCCGATCTTTCAATCCCTTTGCGCAACAGTTGAAAGTGGTGAGCCTTGCTGTGACTGGGTCGGAGCC
>JAEENR010000018.1 GCA_016283885.1 Verrucomicrobiota bacterium | reverse complement strand
AGAACGCCTTCAGTGAACTGGATCCCGCTATAATTGGGATCATAAGCGTTGTTGCCATTGACAGAAGAATCTTCCAGGTTGTTGTCGAACTTCAGGTGTGTCCACAGCTTGTATTCTTCACCGGTCAGATCCACGGAGGTCGGTTTGTAAACCAGATCCACGACCGCGATCTCACTGGTAACGGAATTGATAGGATTGCTGACGACAACGCGATAGTTGCCGGCTGTTTCTATCGTGCCTTCAAAGGTAAAGCTGGAGCCCGCCACATCCATGGGCACCCATTCACCATCGATCTCGCGTTCCCATCCGTAGTTGAACGGAGTTGAACCCACCGCCAACACGCTCAGTGTCACAAAGTCACCTACGAAACCGGTATAACTCTGCGGCTGGACTTTGATCGCCACGGGACTGCCTTTGCCGTAAAGACCCGCGTTATAGATGCTGAAGATGTCATCCTCAGTCAGTGCTCTGGTGAAGAAAGCCGGCTCATCGATCACACCTTTAAAACGGCGGTCATTATTGCTCTTGTCACCACCGATAGTGAAGCTGCTGGTGAAGGTCGCCGCGCTGGGGGCGGTCGCGTCCGTAGCGGAGGCGAAGTTACCCTGCTCGTCACCGACATAGAACGTCACGCCGCTGGCGTTCACCACCATAGCGACCAGATTCCATTCACCTTGTTTTATCTGCAAACCGGATCTGTAATTGTACTGGGTATCGTTCCAGTGGTAGCAGAGCTGATTATCAGCGATGTCCATACCGGCAGCGCTGCTGCCGCGGTCGAACATGATCGTTGTGTAGTTATTGATCGCACCATCGGGCTTGATCCAGGCCAGCATCGTCACATCGGTGGCGCTGAAGCTCATTCCGGAAACAGCCACATAAGACTGACCGCCAAAGGTCACAGCTGTGTCAGTGTCACCCTTGAGAGCACCGGCAGCGCCCAGAGTCTGGTTGCTGTTATAGGTACCGTTGAAACCACCGGCATAATCATAAGCCGTAGTTCCTTCTTTCTCGTTCAATCTCCAATAAGCCAGCGGATTCTGCGCGACCACGGCCGCCGCGTAGCTGCCTTCTTCCACAGGAATGAATTCCACGGTGGCAGGATCAGAGACCACTGTTCCCATTTCATTGCTGGCTTCTACGCTGTATTCACCTTCGTTTTCATAGGTGCAATCTATTGTCAGGCTGGACTGAGTCGCACCTTCGATCGCAACATTGTCTTTGTACCACTGATAAGTGATCACAGGAGTACCGGACGTTTCCACGCTCATGGTGTAGGTTTTACCCGGCGCGGAATAGCCATAGAAGCTCTTGGGCTGTTTGGTGATGTTGACCGGATCGGCCAAAGGTTCCGCGCTGGCGATCACCTTGGCACTGCCGAACTGGCCGGTAACAAAGTCGCCTTCATAGCGGCCAAATACCGCTAAACTGCAGCGAATGCCGGTGTAACATTTGAAAGGAACTTCAATGCCGAAAACACCATCCACATAGAGACTGGCTGTCAGACCGTTGGCAACGATCTTGAGCGTGTGATTGCCTTTATCGGCAAAATCATCCATGTTCGGTACCTTCGTTGTACCGCCTCTCCTGCTGGTATCACCGTTGGCGAGATAACTGGAGCACCAGCCGTAATAAGTGCAGCCTTCCACAGAACCGCCGTCACTGGTATCATCCAGGAGGACATATTCGCTCATATCTTCATTGTAGAGATAGATACCGCAGCGGCCGCCTGTGCTGTTGTCCGCGTTGAAAGATTCGCGGGTCACCTCGAAAGTCAGTGGACTCAGGGAGCTGGCATTGAAAGTCCCTTTGGAAACCAGTGCCGCACCCGGCCAGTAATGACCATTCGGGCTCACGCTTATAGTCAAACTACTGTTCGCCTGAGTTATCGTTGATTCCGCCGTCGGGGTACTGCCCCAATATTCAAAACTGCGTGTGCTGACCGTCCACAAATTGCTGTCCACTTCTGTTCCATCAAAATCATCAAACAGAACTGTCTCACCATTGCCCTGGGCAGTGACCGTGAGCTTGGACGGATTCATGGCGACACCTTTGTCATTGGAAGCCGTAAAGACGACCTTGCCCACGCCCTTCTTTATGACAGGGATGGTATAGGTATCAGACTTGCCGCCTTTCATCACGACACTGTAGGAGTCACCGGTGGAAAAAGCCGCGATAGAAGGATCCTGAGAGGTCAATGTCAGGGTCACATCCTGACTGGTGCTCATCAGCTGCCCCAGCACACTGATCGTTCCCTCATCACCGGACAGAGTGTATTCACTCTTATCAAAGGCGATCATGTTGCCCGTTCCGGTAATGACCACATTGCCGAAACCGTCTTCGATATAGTCACCCGCCGCGCGAGCGTAAACACCAAAGCCGAAGCGGACCCCTTCCGTGAAGGGGAACTCCACCGTGGCGCCTTCCACATCATCAATGAAGAAGGTCACGGTCTCGCCTGTGGCCACCAGTTTGATCGTGTGGAAAAGGTGATCGGTCAGAGTTTCATCTAAGTTGATGTCGTCCATACCGATACCCACACCATTGTATTTGTCGCCATTCTGGCCGATGTAACGGTTATAGCACCAGCCGTAGTATTTAGCGCTGCTGGCGCTGCTGCCGTCGGTCGTTTCCGCGAAATGCACCCACTTGCTCAGATCTGAATTGAAGATCAGGAAAGCACAGCGGGAACCGGAGGCTTGGTTATAGGTATTATAATGTCTGTCTATCTGGAACGTCACCGGGTTTTCCGGAGAGACCGCGTAGCTGGATTTTGTGACAAAAATCGAACCCGGCCAATAGGATCCATCCGATGCGTAACTCATATTGACGACACCGCCGTCAATGTAGTAATTCATCGTGCCTGTCGGCTGTGAACCCATATATTCAAAGCTCCGATCATTCTGTTCCCAGGAATCAGTATTGATTTCTGTTCCCGTAAACTGATCGGTGAAAAGCACATCCGCGCTGGCTAACGCCGTGCTGAGTGCTAGTACGGAAACGGTTCCAAGAACCGCCTCATGTAATCTCATATTACGAGGTTTCATATGCCGAACATTATGTCCTCAAAATCCCATTAAGTCAATAAAAATATTGTGTTCGATCTTGTGCGAAAATCCAGCTCCCCTGCCTTTTACAAATATGATTTGAAAATCAGCAAAAATCATGTTACAAGGTGATGTGTGTTTTATGAGTATGAGCTTTAAAAAAATCTTTTCTCTTTTGGTGTCCGTTTTGGCACTTTCGAGCGTGGTTTCCTGCTGTCATACACCGTGCAAGCCGGCGGACGACACCGCGAACCGTAACAAAATGAAGCAGTTCGACATCACCTACTTTTACGGTCCGAGAGAGGCCGATCTGACAAAACGGGAGACGATCGCCAATATCGCCGCCAGCGGCATCACTCTGATGCAGTTATGCGGTTCCCCGGAAAGCGTGAAACAAGCCCTGCCGGTGATGGCAGAGTATGGTCTCTACGGTAATGTCTTTGACGACAGGATCATGAATCTGGTCAGCAAGAATGATCCCGCCGCTGTGGACGCGGTCGTGAAACAGGTCGTGGAGGAATACAAGGATTTTGAGAACGTCATCGGCTGGGAGGTCACGGATGAACCCAACGCCGACCGGTTCTCCATCCTGGCCGAGATCACGAAAGCGTTCAATAAATACGCTCCCGGCAAGGATGTCGTCATCAACCTCTTCCCAAACTACGCGACTTCAAAACAGCTCGGCACAGAGGATTATATGACTTATCTGGAGAAGTTTGCCTCGACTGTCCCAACAGGCGTGCTGAGCTATGATCATTATCATTTCCTGGGCAGGAACGACCGGAACCGGGTGCTGGATCTGAATGTGGACGAGCGGGAAAAGCTGATCCGGCTGGCCGCGGAAAACACGGTGGACCGGGGCGGATTTTTTGAGAATATCGAGGACATCCGCAACGTGGCACTGAAATATGACATGGATCCCATGCTGATCGTGCTGCTGGTGGAACACGGGGATTACCGGAACCTGACACGGGCAGAGATCCGGTGGGAAGCCAATATGTGTCTGGTTTACGGCATGAAACGGATATCTTATTTCACCTACTGGTGCCCCGGACCGGATGAACACTGGAAGTGGGACAACGCGATGTGCGACACGCAAGGCAACAAGATGCCGCACTGGTACGATGTGCAGGCCGTCAATGCCGAAGTCGCCGAGGTTGGCAAGTATCTGTTCAAGAGAAAATGTGACTATGTGGCGCATATCGGCAATGTGGAAAAGGGAGCCGCGGAATTTGCCCCCTACGCCAACATCAGCGCCGTGGAAGGCAAGGACGGCGTGATATCCTTCTTTGACGATGGTTCTATTTATTTGGTAAACAAAGACTTCAAGAAAGAAGGCACATTTACGCTCAAAAGCCGGAAACCCTTAAAACAATACACCAACGGCAAGTTTATAAGCCTGGGCAGCGACACGGTCAGACTTGCCCCCGGTCAGGGCATCCTGCTGAAGTAAAAACGGCTATCACCGCACAGGACAGCGTAAAAAAAATAATTTCCACCCCGTAAGAATCTGGACAAAGGTGTTTGTCTCTGATAAACTGCGTGGCGTATGGAGTTTAATAACCTATTGAATTGGGGAAAAGCCTCACTGCTGGGCGCGGCTCTGTTGAGCGCGACTTTTTCAGCTGAAGCGGGTCTTTTCTCCGCGGATGTGTACCCGGCCGATCTGCGCTGTGAGTATATGAAAGCCCCTTTGGGAATGGATCTGGACAGCCCTCGTCTGTTCTGGAAGGTGGAAACTAAAAGCCGTTCTGCCCGTGGTCTTTCTCAGACCGCTTATCAGATACAGGTGGCCACTGATGCCGCTCTGCTCAAAAAGGATGATCCCGACCTGTGGGATACCGGCATCGTGTACCGCAGCGACTCGACTCAAATCGACTACACGGGCGCGCCGCTGGATTATCCCATGAACTGCTTCTGGCGTGTGCGTATCGCCGACCAGAACGGCAAGTGGAGCAAGTGGAGCAAACCGTCCTCCTGGGTGATGGGGCCCATGGAGATGAACGACTGGACCGCCAGCTGGATCGGATCCGATGAGACCTTCCAGCCGAAAGACGATATTTTCGAGCCTTGTATGTCAAATCCCTGGGTGCGCAAGACTTATGATCTGGCCGAAGTTCCGCAGAAGGCTTATCTGCACGTGGCCAGCGCCGGCTTCCACGAGGTTTACATCAATGGACATAAAGTGGGCAATGAAGTCCTGACCCCGAACGTCAGCGACCTGAAGAGAAACCATGTCCGCTATAAAACTTATGACATCGCCCCTTATCTGCAAAAAGGCAAGAACGCCATCGTGTTCTGGCTGGGTGTCGGCTGGGTGGCGTTCCCTGAGTTCAAGAACGCGGACCGTCCTCTGACCCCGATCGTCATGGCTCAGGCCGATCTGACCTTCAAGAGCGATGCCAAGACCCGCTGGGTGACCGATGCCACCTGGAAGACGCATTCCAGCCCCAGTTATCTGCTGGGCAAGTGGATATGGCATCAATTCGGCGGCGATCTTTATGACGCGAATCAGGAACTGCCCGGATGGGATTCCGCGACACTGGACGACAGCGACTGGAAGGCCGCCACGGTCTATTCTCCTAAGAATATGATCGTTACCGCGGAAAAAATGCCCGGCAACGTGATCGTGCCGCCGACTCTGACCGCCGTTAGCACAGAAATGCTGGATGATGGTGTGGTCAAGGTGGATATGGGCAAAAACTTCAGCGGATGGCCGACCATGAAGCTGAAGGGCAAACCGGGCAGCAAGATCACCATGACCTGGTCCGAACGGCCGGATCAGCGCAACTGCTTCGGCATGTGCAGTGCTTATGTCTTTGACCAAACCGGTGTCGGCACTTTCCGCCACCACTTCAATTACAACAGCGGCCGCTGGATCTACATCACCGGTCTGGATGAAGCTCCGGCCCCGGAGAATTTCACCGGCAATATCGTGACCACCGATCTGGAGCGCGTCGGCTACTTTGAGTGCGACAAGGAGCTGTTCAACCGCCTGTATGATGTCAGTTTATGGACCTTCCAGAGTCTGGCTCTGGGCGGCTACATCGTGGACTGCCCTCAGCGTGAACGTCTGGGCTACGGCGGCGACGGCAACGCCACTATCAATACGGCCATCGGCAACTACGACATGGGCGCTTTCTACAACAAGTGGGCCGAAGACTGGCGCGGCATCCAAAGCGCTGACGGCCGTCTGCTCCACACTGCCCCGACCTATATCGGCGGCGGCGGTCCCAGCTGGAGCGGTTTTATCATCATGATGCCGTGGGAGATCTATTTGCAGTACGGTGATACCCGCATCCTGAAGGAGTGCTATCCCAATATGAAGAAATGGCTGGGATTCCTGGAAGCCAATTCCAAAGACGATCTGATCGTCCCCTGGGGCGAATTCTGGGACAAGCTGGGTGACTGGCTGCCGCCCGGAACCACCGGCGGCGGCACTCAGGAAGAAAACCAGTGCATGAATGATTACTACTGGATCTATAATCTGGAGACCGCGGCCGAGATCGCCAATATCCTGGGCTATAAGGACGATGCCAAAGCCTATATGGAACGCGCGGAAAAAGTCCGCAAAGCAGCCAATGCCAAGTACTATGACAAGGCAACGGGCAAATACCTGACCGGCCGCCAGGCCTATCAGGCCACCGCCATCCTGGCGAACGCTCCTGAAACTCAGGAAGATATCGTCAAAACCTGGGACTACCTGGCAAACGATATCCGCACCCGTCAGCATATTGACGCGGGCATCACCGGCGGCGCGTTCCTCTTCCGCGTCCTGATCGATGCCGAACGCAACGACCTGATCTATCCGATGGTCGCCGCCGAAGATTATCCGGGCTGGGGCGATATGATCCTCAACCGCGGTGCCACCACCTTCATCGAGAACTGGGACGAATCCGATGGACACTCCCGCCTGCACAGCTCTTATATGTATGTGGGCAACTGGTTTATCGAAGGTCTGGGCGGCATCCGGAATCTGGAAATACCCGGCGGCAACGGATTCCAGTTCTTTGAGATCGTTCCGGGTTATGTCCCCGGCAAAGACCTCAGCTGGGTCAAGAGTTCTTACAACTCTCTGCAAGGCAAGATCGTCAGTGACTGGAAGGTGAAAAACGGCAAGATGACCGCCAAGGTCACTGTCCCGCCTAACTGCCAGGCACTGATGAAATTCCCGGCCAATTTGGAAAATGTCACTGAAAAAGGTAAGGCGCTGGCCAAAGTCAAAGGAGTGACGATCCCTGCCAATCAGATCCCCGGTATGAGCGGTGTTATCCTTCAATCGGGTAACTATACCTTTACCATTGATCTGGAATAGGTTGAAATAGTTGAATAGCAAAGAGCCGTTCCTGTCCGGAACGGCTTTTTTGGTAGGGCGGCTTAGCTTTTCAATGGATCCAAAGGGAAAACATTCAACGCGCTGCCGGAATCACTCTTGTTGAGAACTGCGCAGCTGAGTTATATAAAAGTTTTGCTATTGCGTAACAGTCGCATCATTTGTTTTTGGAAAAGCATTCGTTTTGGGTTCAAAAGCAAACATGAAATACTCATCCGGATCTCCCACATAGAAAAAGAGATCAAATGGTTCTCCTCTTTTAGGGTGAAAACGAGTCTTTCCTTTTATGTAAGAACGCTCCGCAGATCTAAAATTGAGATGAGTTCCTGTTCCTTGTTGTCTTGGACGAAGTGCATCCTGTGCTTCATTTATATCACCTTGTTCTTTTGTTATTTTTCCCCATATATGCAATTCATTACCTCTTCCGGCTGATGAAGTATCATACCCTATTCTCAACTCATATTTACCTTCAAAGCTGTAAACAGAGTTCCATTCTTTAGAATCAGGCTCAGACATTATCAAACCGGAAAAAATCAACGGTCCGGGCAAACGCGCCGCAAAAGTTCCATCTTCTCGAAAAATCAGATGATAGTTGTTTGTTTTGGAATCTTTTAACCAGGTAGAGATCGTATTTTGAGTCGGCACCCATTCTCCATAAACATCTGCTGTTTCAAAATAATACTCCTCCTCTGATTCAGGAAAAACTAAATAAAGGCAGCCTAGTACTGCCGCTGACAATAGAAGTATGGATATTGATAAATATAAATTCAAGAATCCTTGAATCTGTTTTTCTGATAAGTTACACATATCCTTTTTTATTTGCAACAGGAAGCATTCTTTTTAAATTTGATTTTTTCACTCCAATCGAAAACTTGATATTTATGTGCACCAAATCCTTTTTTTCTAATTCGTTCAAATATAGGATGAATAGAATTAGTTTTGTCTGGACTATATCCACTTATTGGTGATCTTGTAGCTGACTCCATACTTGTCACATTTTCAGCATGAAAATGTATTATTGCACATCCATTCTTACAATGAATAGCTCTTACATTACAATTCAATTTATACGATCCCAAAAACGAAACACTAGTATTAAACACATTATAAGGTAAATTGTATTCCCATAAACCTAGTACATTATTCACATCCACATACAAAGGATTTGTTACAGATATTATATCACGTATCACTATAGCTACTCTCTTTTTGGTAGTATATTTCCCCAAATCAAAATTGTAATATATATTAGTTGAACTTGTATCACAAGTAATACATTTCTTCTCTAAAATCCCTTTAATAACATCCCTTGCAGATTTAATATGATAATGTCGTTTTAATTGTTCTGTAAAATAATCGCCATTCTTAAAATAATTTGTCTGAGGTCCATATCCCAAAAGCCATTCAAACCCTACCATCCATGGTCCTTTCGGATTTTTTGTCATCATACTTTGTAAACCTGATTCATCGATATAATTTACCGGATCATTATTGACAAAGCCGTAGAGATTCAGGCCACCTTGTTCTTCTATGGGATCACGGGATATACATCTTCCTAATGATGGGGAATAATAG
>JAEENR010000186.1 GCA_016283885.1 Verrucomicrobiota bacterium | reverse complement strand
ACCGTCGAAATCATTATAAAACGGATAATGCTCCGAGATCCATTTCACCGCCGTGTCATTCGTGTTGGAAAATATATAAGTGCGGATACCCTTCTTTTTCAATTCACCATGGAACTGGATCATCTCATCTATCGGAGTAAAGATATCACCAAAGATCCTCATAAAATCCTCACGGGTCCCTTTGAATTTGACCAGAGTTGAAATCTGTCTGTAGAACTCGTCATCACCGATCTGCCCCAGTTCCAGCTCCTGCAAAAGCTTCATTCCGTCACCGGAGAGAATCCCCATCAGCTTCAGGGGAAACACACCGCACATAGGAACCAGTTCCCCGGCCGCCTTCATGTAATCAAAATCCAGAAGCACTTTCCCCAAGTCAAATACAACGATCTTCGCTGTTCCCTTTATCATCTCTGTCATAAATCAAAATCAAACCAGTACTACTGGACTGTGAGGCGATTTTCAATGGCCCGCCCCAATGTTAAACCATCCGCAAACTCCAAAGATGCACCCGCCGGCAATCCCTGAGCCAGACGCGAGACCTTCACCCCAAGTTCACTCAAATGTCTTGCGATAAAATAAACCGTGGCATCCGATTCCACATCCATGCCCAGCGCCATCAGCACCTCCTGGACACCGCCGTTTCTCACACGATCAAACAATTCCTTGATCCGAAGGTCTTCCGGCCCCACTCCATTGATAGGAGAAAGTTTGCCTCCCAGTACATGATATTGGCCGCGAAACGCCCCGGATTTATCCAAAGGCAGCACATCGACCGCCTTTTCCACCACACACAAGATATCCTCACGGCGTGACGGATCCTGACAAATTTGACACTTGGCGGTTCCGCTTTGAGGATCGACTTCGCACAAAGCGCCGCAGACAGGACACAGCGAAACATCTTCATGAACATGAAGCAGCGTATTGCCCAGCCGCGTTGCGCCTTCTCTACCTCCAAGAAAAAGATGAAGAGCCAAACGCTCCGCAGAACGAGGCCCTATCCCTGGCAACCTTCCCAACTCAGAGATGAGAACTTGAAGCCCTTTTGGAATCACAAATTAGAATAGACCGGGCAGTTTCAACCCCGATGTCACTTTGCCCATTTCAGACGTAGAGATCTCTTCCGCCTGCTTCAAACCAGCATTGACTGCTGTCATCACCAAATCTTCAAGCATCTGAACATCCTGCGGATTAACAGCTTGAGGATCGATCTTGATCGAAGCCAAAGTGCGGTCGCATCTGACGACTACTTTGACAGCTCCGCCGCCGCTGCTGGCTTCCACGGTACGAGCGGAAAGCTGCCCCTGCATTTCTTCCATCTGCTGCTGAATCCTGGCAGCCTGTTTCATCAATTTACCAATACTGGACATAATAATTTAAATCAACTAATTGTTTCTTGGGGTTTTAGTTACCCCTGTCTGCACGATCGAAGCGCTAAAACGCTCCAATGCTTCTTTGATCAAAGGATCATTCTTAAAATCGATCGGTTCCACTACCGGCGGAGCACTGACTTCCGTCAACTCCTTCAACGGTTCCTCCTCATGAGGTACAACCGACTGCGGTGCCGATCCTTGCGGCATTTTTTTCTCAACAGATGTCTCGGCAGGTTGCTCCTCCTCTAACATCTGACGTTGAGATTTCGCAGAATCGCACGCCCGAAATACTACACGGCAACGGACAAATCCGCAAGAAATGAGATAATCTTCCAGAATTTTCTTATTTTCCGGATCATCCAAAAATATCTGATCCGAGACATCTTCCGGCGATATCCCTAATTCAAAGTTCTTTTCCGTCAACACCATAGGAACAGCACCCCGCAAAAAGTTATACAGAAAACGATTCTTCTTTCTCAGAAAATCCTTCATCTTCTGCCAAAAAGCGGGCAGATCCTTCATCGCAGCTTCCAATTCCTGCGATGGGACTGCGGCCGGAGGTGTTGCCGCTGAACGGCTTTGCGGAGCCGAAGCCTTTGCTCTGGCTAACCCGGAATAAGTCGGCATCGTTTTGGGCGTGTACTCCGTATTTCTCACCGGAGCGGGCTGTGGCGGAGGTGGTGGAGCCACAGGAACGACCTGCGGAGGCACATAAGCGGGAGCTGCTGGCGGATTTTGCGGTAAAGGAACGCTCGGCTGCACAGAATCCCTCAGCTGCCCCAGACGTTTCAGCAGATCTTCGATACTGACCGCGCTCCTTGCCTGGACCGCTTCCACAATAGAAAGTTCCATCACCACCGAACGGGAAACGGCTTGCGAAAGTTTCCACTCATTGGCCAGCAGGATATCCATAACACGGGTCAAACCCTCCATGGTGATCTTAGAAGCCTGAGACTGGATGCAATTCCATTCCGACTCAGAGACTTCCATCAAACTGCGGTCTCCTTTGGAAATCTGGAATAAAGAAAGATTGCGGAAATGCGCCAGCAGATCACTGTTCAAACGGCTGATATCCTTGCCGTTATCCAGCAGAAAATGAAGTATCTTCAGTGCGTTGAACAAATCACCGTTCAGGATCGCTTCCGAAAGATTCTGTATCTCTCCACGTGAGACCAGCCCGAAAGCCGAAAGCACGTCTGATTCCTGCAATTTATTGCCGCAAAAGCTGATAAGCTGATCCAGAGTAGATTCCGCGTCACGCAGACATCCCTCGGCACCACGGGCTATCGCTTCCAGAGCCGATTCATCCGCGTCCACTCCCTCATTCTTGCAGATATAACTTAACTGCTTCACGATCAATGGAACAGGAATCCTCTTGAGATCAAAACGCTGACAGCGGGAAAGAATCGTCGGCAGGACTTTCTCAGGTTCCGTAGTGGCAAACATGAACTTCACATGCGGAGGCGGTTCTTCCAATGTCTTCAGCAAGGCGTTGAATGCCTCGCGTGTCAGCATGTGGACTTCGTCAATGATATAGATCTTAAAACGTCCGCTGACAGGCGCGTAAACAGCCGTATCCCTCAGCTCCCGGATCTCATCGATGCCGCGGTTGCTCGCGCCGTCGATCTCCAGCACATCCAGGGAACGGCCTTCGCTGATCTCCACACACCGGGGATCATCGTCCGCGAAATCAACACGCGGACCGTCCGTGCAGTTCAGACACTTGGAAAAAATACGCGCGATCGTGGTCTTGCCCGTTCCTCTGGGGCCTACGAACAAATAAGCGTGCGCGATTCGATTCTGAGTGATCGCGTTGCTCAGCGTTCGGGTAACATGCTCCTGACCGACAACATCTTCAAAACGTTGCGGCCGGTACTTACGCGCTATGACCTGATATGCCATTTCTGCAAAAACTAAAAGTTGGAATGGTACCCATTACAACTTTTACAAAAAAACCAGGGTTACTGCGACAAATACAAAGCAAACTGCCGTTGCTGCATTCCTGCCCTGGCGGGGTTCGTAAGTTCGCACTCCGCAGACCCTGGCAAAACTGTGAGGGATCATTCTCCCTCCGAAATCAAATCTTCCTTAACAGGACTAATACTGCGGTCCTGTGGTCGTGGTTGATGTTCCTCCTACCTGATTATGCTCTGCGATCGAACAAGTCACACCACTGTTTTCATCCGCAGGCATGGTATATGTACCACCGGCAGGGCAAGTCGGCACCTGTTTGAAGTAACCGGCACTGACCAGCGCGTTCAGATCCGAAGGATTGGCACGCTGTTCCATCTTGTACAATTCGATGGTGCTGTCGATATTCTTCATATTAGCCATACAGGCATTCGCTTGTGAAGACTTACGCGCTTTCACCACATTCGGCACCGCGATCATCATCAACATACCAATGATGGCCACCACGATCATGATTTCGATCAGAGTGAAACCTCTCTGACTTCTCCTGACGATATTTCTAAAATTTCTTGTATTCATTTCACATTTCCACCTGTTCAGGTGACTTTTTCAAGCCTTATCTCTTGCAAGACCCCACTTGAAGCGCCTCTCAGAGGTTATCAAAATATACACCGGGGAACAAGAAATGTTTTCTTTAGAGCGATAAAATCTTTGAAACCCCAGCAGAAAAAGAAAAACTCAAAAAAATTTCAGACTTTTTTCATTTTCCGTCTTGTTTATTTTCCATGTTTCTGCTAGCCTCTTCCCCGTGCGTTGCCTGCGGGGCAATGCGCGGCACGAGCCCACGTGGCGGAATTGGCAGACGCGCTAGTTTCAGGTACTAGTGAGTAACATCGTGCAGGTTCAAATCCTGCCGTGGGCACCACCTTTGATTTTTCCCACTCTGGCCTGACCCAATCAGAGCATCACTGTCTTTTGAATCACAATGACTATTGGCAACCTTAATCCCAACAATGAGATCGGATCCAGTGCCTGGTTTGTGGAAATGGAAAATAACCGCATCCTTCTGGACTGCGGACTCCACCCTGCCATTTTAGGCTCCGCGGCTCTTCCCTGTTTCGATCTTATCTCGACTGAAAAACTCGATGCCATTGCCATTACTCATTGTCATCAAGACCATTGCGGCTCGATCCCCGTTGCCATGCAGTACTTTCCGGCCGCCTCGGTCCTGATGAGCGAACTCAGTTACTACCTTCTGCCGCGGATACTGCACAACTCGGTCAATGTGATGAAAAAACAGGCGGTGGAGCAGAACATTCCGGAATATCCCCTTTATACTCATGAGGAAGTCACGATTCTGGAACCGCGTTTCCAAGGGTTCCGCTATGACCGTGAGATCGAATGGATATCCTTCTCCAAAACCTGTTTAGGCATAGAATCCCCCACTCTGGAATTTATTGACGCGGGACACACTCTCGGCTCCTGCGGCATCCTTCTGCGTTCTCCTAATGGCGAATCCCTGTTCTACACCGGAGACTGCTGTCTGCATGATCAGACACTTCTCCGCAAAGCCCGGTTCGACAACGTCCAAGCGGATGTGCTTCTGCTGGAATGCACTCGCGGCGATCATCCTAATATCGTTGACCACAAGACGGAAATGGATCGTCTGGGTGAAGCCATCATTCGGGCACAGAAAGCCAAACGCAGCGTCCTCATTCCCGTTTTCGCCCTGGGCCGCACTCAGGAAATACTCACCGAACTGGCTCTGCTGATGGGAAATGACAAGATACTGCCTCAAAAAATCTACATTGGCGGATTGGGCAGACACTTTACGGATCTATATGACCAAACGGCATCCTACACCAACCGCAACTATCCCAAACTCAGATTCGGGGAACTGATGGATCTGCAAACCATCGAGCCGAACAGTTTATCCAAGATCAGACTTTCCAAGCCTCACATTTTTGTGCTGACCGCAGGCATGATGAGCGAAAACACTCCTACCCACGATCTGGCGATCCGCTTCATGCAGGATCCTGAACTTTCTATTCTCTTTGTAGGATATGCCGCCCCGGATTCTCCGGCCGGTCGTCTCAAAGCCGCCATTCCGGGGGAACCCTTCTTTTTCAGCGAATTCGCGCCGGAAATCGTCTGCCGGTGCAACCGCGAAGAATTCGACCTGACCGGCCATGCCTATCGGGATGAACTGATAGATTTAGTGGGAAAAGTCTCTCCTAAGACCGTACTTCTGGCACATGGCAGCCCCGAAGCAAAAAACTGGGTCAAAGAGAATATCCAGCGGCGTTATCCTGATATCCAAGTCCTGGATCCTCAGCCGAAAGAATTTATTACACTGGATTCCACCGCTTAATCAGATGGGGGAAATCCGGCTTTCTTCAAGTGTTCAGCCAGCTCCGCGCGGGCTTTTCGGGTTCTCTGTTCATTCTCCGCATCCGGCTTGGACTCTACTGGATTCTTAGCTCGTTCCCGATTCTGTCGGATTGCTTTGGGGGTTAAGTCATTACCGGAAGTCACTACCTTCGGTCTCAAAAACTCCTCTTCATTCCATCGTGTGACTTCGTATTTCTTCTGCGCAGGTTCTCTGATCTCATTTTTAAGACAGGCGATCCTTTTTTCTGCCGCGAAAATAGCTGGATTCAAAGGATCTAATTCAGATATTCTCCGAAGCGCTTTTTTCGCCGCTATTTCATCTTTGGCAAAAACATAAAAATCAGCTTCCCGATTCAGCCAGCGGGCTATCTGAGTCGGTTTGCCTTTTGATTGTGCCAGCAGTATTTCTATTTGCTGTATCGCCGCTTCTGTCTCACCCATCTCATAAGCATAGATCGAAGCCAATCTCTCTCTCGCCTCCCAATTAGAAGGATGATCCATTAAATGCCTGTCTAACTGCTGCATCTCCTCTACCCAGTCATAGGCAATTTCTTTTTCTTCATCCTTTAAAACCGCAGAATCTTTCTTCTGAAGGGACGAAGCCAAAGTGGAAACCTTTGTCGGAATACTAAAAGGAGTTTTCACCTGTTTGATATCTGTTTCATCAGATTTCTGAACTTTATAAGCTTTTGATTTGTCTCGCTTTAATTCAATCTTCAGCATTGCAGCACGTTTCTCCGCTAAATAAGCGGGAGAAGTTTCCGGATAAAGCTCCACTATCGAGTTTAATGCTTCTTTAGCACTTTCTAAATCTCCATCGCGAACAAAAAAATCTGCCTTCATATTCAGCCATTGAACGATTTTTTTCTTGGGTTGACCTTCCTGTTCCAACAGAAAATCCAGTTCACTGGTCGCGGACTTAACATCATGACAGTTGATTGAATAAAGAGAAGCCAGTTTTTCACGTGCGTCCCAGTCAAAAGGATGTTCTGAAAGATATTTCTTTAGCTCTTCGATTTCTTTCTGCCAGGTCATCCGCGGAATATCCCATCCTTTAAAACCTTTTTTCAACCCCAGATCTTCAGTCAAATGAACCAATTTCTTCTTGGGTGCGGGACCTTTCTCCGGCAATTTCAAACGATTCTTTCTCTGAGACGCATACATCGCCTCTTCTGAACCGGGATAGCGCTTTTCAATCTGTTCCAAGGCAGCCTTTGCTCCATCCAAATCCTCTTTCAATTTTATCCGCCAGTCACATAAGCGGTTCAAAAAGACTGCTTCCCCTTTGCAAGACAGCTTACCTTTGTCTAGCAAGCGATTGATGATCGCTTCAGCTGAGTCATAATCCTTCAAATCTTCCGCGTAGATTTCGGCTTTCATCGCATACGCTTCAAAAATCCATTGCGTCTGAGCTTCTGTTGGCTTGATTTGATCTGTTTCCAGTTCCAGCAACTGTTCATCTAAATTCTTCAGTGCCTGCAAATACTCTCCCCGTTTTCTATAACCTTCCGGAATAGAACGGACGAATACCCTTTCCGGAGCATCATTACTGGCTGATTTTCCAAAGCCATAAAATATTCTCCCCATAATATCCGCTACTGAAGAGACAACAACAGGTGTCAGCCATATAGCAATTCCAACTGCCATAATCACTATAAGCAAGAATCTAAAAACTGGATGAGCAATGACAAGATAAGTTCTATATAGTGAATGAATAACAAACAGTATTATAAGAAATTGCGAAAACTTTCTAAATCTATTTTCGGCCGTCCATATAGGTTTAAAAACCGCTTTATGAATAATAACCCCAAGAATGAACAAGAAAAAAACACAATAAATGAGGACTTTGACTTTCTGATAAGGGCAAAGGAAAGTAAAAAAGTATATCCCCACCGCTATCCACATCCAGACAGTGGTGTCAAATACCCTCTTGTATAAATAATAAAGCCACTTTCTCATTTTCTCACCTGCTTTGACTAGATTCAACGCATTGAAAAGGCAAAGCTTTTTTACCAGAAAACAGCTTGAATGGGAAG
>JAEENR010000185.1 GCA_016283885.1 Verrucomicrobiota bacterium | reverse complement strand
GTGGCCGGAACCAGTGTCCCGGCTTCCACGGAAATGCTCTACGCGGAAACAGACGCTTCTCACCTGTTCGTACAGGAAGAGCAGATGATGCCCTTCATCCCCATCGTCAAAGTACGCGACGTGGAAGAAGGCATCAAGAGATCCCTGGAGGCGGAACACAATTACAAACACACGGCCATCATCCACTCTTATGATGTGAATCACATGACGGCCATGGCTCGCGCGCTGGATACGACCATCTTCGTTAAGAATGGTCCTTCCACCTGCGGTCTGGGCAGCGGTGGTGAAGGCTACGCGAGCTTCTCGATCGCCACACCCACCGGTGAAGGCATTACAACTCCCCGCACATTCACGCGCATTCGCCGCTGCGTGATGGTGGATAATCTGAGGATTTACTAGGAAATGTTACTGGCGCGAGTGGTTGGAAACGTGGTTGCCACGCAAAAGCATAAAAGCTTGGCGGGACAAAGGCTCATCCTTTGTCAGCCGGAGGATCTGGACGGGAAACCGGCCGGAGCCCCCCTGGTAGCCATCGACCCACTCGGAGCCGGAATGCATCAGCGGGTCAATCTCTCCTCGGACGGTCTCACGGCACGCAATATCGTGAACGATCCCCGGAGCCCGGCCCGCTATATCATTATTGGCATCGTGGACGAAGTCACCGCATGAAACTGGGCAGAGTCATAGGAAGAGTCACCCTCAGCGTAGCGTGTCCCGCTTTGAAGGGCGCGCGCTGGCTGATCGTGGATCCCTGCGGCCGTGAGGCTGTACAGACACTGGCCAATGGTCAGGAGCTTTCCACGCTCTCCAAAGGCCCCAGCCCGGTCGTGTATGACGACCTCGGCGGCGGTGTGGGCGATATTATCGGTTATGTAGAAGGAGCGGAAGCCGCGGCTCCTTTTGAAAACCCCACTCCGATCGATGCCATTGACGCGGCAATCGTAGATCAAGTTTTTTACAATCCGTTTGAATCATGAAAAAAGTTATAAGCACGCGGGATATCGAAGCGCTTATCGCCAACGGCGGTGATCTGTCATCCCTGCCGGTGGACGCGATCTATACTCCCTCGGCCAGAGATATGCTCAATGCCCGGAATATCAAACCCCAGGGCGCGCCCTCTTGTCCGGTGGCCGCGGCGGCTCTTGCCGCTTCCAAAGTTCCACCCTGTGAACGCGAGGTGACCAACATTGAGTCTTTCTTCAATTCGCCTGAGATCAACAAGCTCAAGGAAGATATCTGCGACATTGGACGCCGTATCTGGCAGCGCGACTACGTGGACGGCAACGGTGGCAATATTTCCATCCGTGTGGCCAAAGATCTGGTCCTCTGCACCCCGACCATGGTGTCCAAAGGCTTCCTGAAACCCTCGGATATGGGTTTCGTGGATATGAACGGCAATCAGAAAGCCGGAACCAAGAAACGCACCAGTGAAATTTTGATGCATCTGGAGATGATGAAGGCTCAGCCCAAAGCCGTCTCCTGCGTACATGCTCACCCGCCCCACGCGACAGCGTTCGCGGTGGCCCGTATCCAGCCTCCCACCTGTATGATCCCCGAAATGGAGATCCTGGTCGGCGTGGCTCCCATCGCGGACTACTCCACTCCCGGCTCTATAGAAATGGGCAAAGCCGTTGCCGCTCTGGTACAGGAACACAACACCATCCTCATGGCCAACCATGGCGTGGTGACCTGGGGTACCAGTGTGGAAGACGCTTACTGGAAGATGGAGATCGTGGATGCCTATTGCCGCACGATCGTCTTTGCCACTCAGTTGGGCACCGATCTGAAGACTATTTCCCGCGACAAAGTTCGTGAACTGCTCAAGATCAAGAAATCCATGGGCTTCCCGGACAGCCGCTACGGTCTGAAAGAGTGCGAGCTCTGCGACAATAACGAATGGCATCCGGGTGTTGTCTGCGGTCTGCCCAAACAGCCCGGTAACAGCACCGACACCGCTGACGCGGAAGAACTGGTGAAGAACATCACCGAAATGATCGTCAACAAACTGAAAAATTAACTTTTAGGAATCAAGTAGCAAGATGAAAGTCACAGTAATTGGCGGCGGCGGCCGTGTAGGTGCCTGCGCGGCTTACGCGTTGCAATGCGGCGGTCTCGTTTCCGAGATCCAGATCCTGGACGCGAACCAGGCGGCGGCCGAGGGTGAAGCCCTGGACCTGCTGCACGGTACAGCTTTCGGCAGCGATCAGAAGATCTATGCCGGAGACTATGCCGCGGCGGCCGACAGCGATATTTTCCTCATTACAGCCGGACTGCGCCGCAAACCCGACGAGTCCCGTCTGGATCTGATCAACCGCAACGCCTCCCTCTTCCTGCAGATCCTGGGCAGCATCAAGGCTGCCGGCATGAAGAAGGAAGCCATCGTTTTTGTGGTTTCCAACCCGGTGGACATCCTCACACGCCTGGCCGTGCGCGAGCTGGGACTGCCCTGGCAGCAGGTCATCGGTCTGGGCACCATGCTCGACACCTGCCGTTTCTCCTCACTGATCGCTCAGGAGCTGAAACTGGCACCCAGTCAGGTCAAGGCCATCATGCTGGGCGAACACGGCGACTCCATGGTACCCATCTGGTCATCGGCCAGCGTCAACGGTTTTCCGCTGACGGGTCTGCCGTGCATGAACACCGCCATGCAGAACAAGATATCCGAACGCACCCGCGGCAGCGGCGCCGAAGTCATTTCCCGCAAGGGCGGCGCGGGCTGGGCAGTGGCTATCTCCATCCGCGAGGTCGTCCATGCCATTCTGCTGGATAAAAAGTGCATCCTGCCTGTCTCTTCGGAACAGCAGGGCGCCTACGGCATCAAAGATGTCTGCCTGAGCGTGCCGACCGTCATTGGCCGTGCCGGTGTACTGGATCAGATCGAGATCGGACTGTGGCCGCGTGAAAAACTCGGTCTCCAAAGCTCCGCGCGGGCTCTCCAGGAAACTTTCTCAAAAGTGAATTAATTTTCTTATGATCAAATCTCTGGATAAAAAACTGCAGGAAATCCACGCGAACCCTTCTTCCAAAGCGTTCATCATCGCCGATGCCAAAGACGCCGACATGGCCTTTGGTGTCCGCGCCACCGGAACACGAAATTATCTGGCCAAGTCGGGCGAGATCCCGGCCCAGTTCTCACCGGAGGTCTGGACACGCGAGGAATTCGGCTACCGCAGCCTGCCGGAATATCTGGAGATCATTCGCGAGATCGTAGCGCAAAACGTGGTGGATATCATGCTGATGTCCGCCAGTGTCAACGAGCAGCTGAGCATCAAGGAAGGGCTCTTCCGGAACTCTCCCATGACGCCGGCTGCCCGCGCCAACGATACCAGCGATGTCTGGGCCATCCGTCACGGCAGCTACGTCAAAGAACCTTCCGAGACCTTCCGCTCCGCCTCCATTGACTACATCCAGTGCGGCAAAGTGGAATGCGAACGTGTGGGTGCCCAGCCGGAATTTCCCGGTGCCAATCTTGGTCTCTACTCCATCACCTATGTCAACGATCTGGAGCGCGACCGCAAAGCCCTTTTAGCCTTCAAAGAATTCCGCGAGGAAGCCGAACGCAAAAAATTCCGCTACTTCCTGGAAGTCTTTGATCCCAATGTCAACTCCGGCATCCCGCCCGAAAAGCTGGGTGAATTCATCAACGATAATATCATCCGCACTCTGGCCGGTGTGACCGAAGCCGGACGCCCCATCTTCCTTAAGATCGTCTATCACGGTCCCCGTTTTATGGAAGAGCTGGTCCAGTACGATCCGCACATGATCGTCGGCGTGCTGGGCGGCAGCGCGGGCACCACTTATGACGCTTTCAAGCTGATCCACGATGCCCAGAAGTACGGTGCCCATGTGGCCCTCTTCGGACGCAAGATCAACAACGCCGAACACCAGCTGGCCTTCATCGAAATGCTCCGTCTTATCACCGACGGTCTCATCTCCCCGGAGGAAGCTGTCCGCGCCTATCACGGTGTCCTTCAGGCCAAGAAGATCAAGCCTCGTCTGGTGCTGGAAAAAGACCTCCAGTTGACCGAGCAGGCCATGAGCTACGGCGGCGAAAAGAAAACTGTCGTCACCGTCAGCCAGAAACCCGCCTGTATGTGCGCCGGCAAAGCCAAAACAGCCGCCGTTCCTGCCGATACCGAAAAAGGAGCCTCCTCTCCGCTTTGGCCGGTCAACGCCGACGGCACACCCAACTTTGCCAAAATGGATTCACAGCAGCGCCTGAGCTACAACCTCTCGCGCCTGAACAGGAAATTCAAGATCTAAACGATCTCCCCCTTTTTATAACGAAAGACGAGGCTGTTCAAACCTCGTCTTTTTGTTTTCTCAAAATCAGCGATTTAGATTTTATTAAAAAAACGTGTCATAAATAATGACATAGATCTCTATCAGCAACAATACTAATGGAACAAAAAAATATAACTTCGGGTACGGAAATTTGAATTTCTTTGTGATCCTGGCTATAGGATACAGTATTATCAATAGAACCTGTACAAAAATTACCAATATTCCACTGATATTACCAAGTTGCGGTACATAATAAATAACTTCTTCATAGTTCTGGATGCTCTGATCCGTCAAGTTAGCACTTTCAAAGAAACATGCAATATAACAGGCACATACTATATTGCATAATACAAAAGCCAAGCACCCCAAAATCATTGTATAGAACAGCCACTGGATCATGCTCAGATTCTTCACTCTTTGAAGAATACTCCGGAAAAAACAAAGTATGCTGTCCATACACAGTTATCGTTAGGATTCTTCTTACTGCTCGACCACTTTGCCGTTGTAAGCAGGTTCCATGCCCCAAGTGGGATCGATCACCATCACGTCTGTCTGCTGACCGCCATCGGTGGCAACGCTCCTGACGCTGTTTTTTGTGCCAGTCGTAATAATTTTTCTGTTCATATCAGTTCTTTCTCTGCCACTGCTGTTTTATCAGTTTTGGCACATTGCTGTATTTGATGCCCACCATCAGGGTCAAAGTTTTCTGCATTGTCATAAAACAGGCAAGAAAAACAAACGGACCAAAAACATAATCATACCATGCGCCAAGATGGTTGCGTACCAAATAGATGATCAGCAGGATACCTGCTATCAGTTCTATTTCGGCGGTTATCATGCCCGGCGTATAAGTTTTTTTCGTGTGGAAGATGCGTATGCCGACCACATGCACAATACCCTCAAATATGCCGAACACGGCCAGCGCCACCGCAAAAAGCGCCTTGCCATCGCAGCAGAACGGCACAATGGAAAACAGCAGAAGGAAAATGCCTGTCGGAATACGGCTGGCACGTTTGGTTTCTGCGCTGAGACGGATTTGTATCGTTTTGGCAATCAACTCAGCAAAACCACCCGGATACTTGAACTCTTCCCATTCATGTAGGATGAATAAACATGTGTAAACCACAACGAACTTCTGGACAACGGATAAATCGCCCAGCAGCGCAGCACCTGTGATAAGAAACATGGCGATCACCGTATAGATCTCCAACGCAAAATTTTTGATGAACGACTTCATACCATACACTTTTTAAGTTAGGATACTTCTTACAGCTCGACGATTTTGCCGTCGTAAGCGGGTTCCATGCCCAAAGGAGCCAGTTTGGCCTCCAGTTCGGCGTGTTTCGGCGTTCCATGGTGACTGAGATGGCTGGGAATGATCAAAGCGTTCTCCTTGAGTCCGCCCTCTTTCTTCATCCGTTCAACGATC